>CAXTUR010000006.1:0-35430 GCA_964247455.1 uncultured Acidobacteriaceae bacterium
GTGTCGGGCTGGGCGATAAGGATGTCTTCGTAGGGCAGGCCAAGGGTCTGGGCGGCGACCTGGCAGAGGATGGTGTTGGTGCCCTGGCCGAACTCGGTGGAGGAGACGAGGAGGCGGGGGCGGCCCCGGTGCTCGGGTTCGGTGGCGAGTTCGATCTCGACGAAGGAGTTGAGGCGGCGCTCGCCGGAGCCGGTGAAGCCCGCGCCGTGCATGAAGCTCGCAAAGCCGATGCCACGTTTGATGGGTGAGGCTCGATTCGTGTGATCGAACTCAGCTCGTTTGCGGTGGTAGTCAGATTCGGTGAGGGCGCGGGTGAGTAGGGCCTGAAGGTCGATGGGGTCAGCGATGTGTTGGCCGGTGGCGGTACGGGCTCCGGCGGCGAGGAAGTTGCGGCGGCGAAGCTCTTCGGGCGAGAGGCCGACGGCTTTGGCGATCTTATCCATATGACGTTCGAGGGCGAAGATGGATTGAGGCGCGCCGAAGCCGCGGAAGGCTCCGTGAGGCGGTACGTTGGTGGCCATGGCCTTGGCGCTGACCTTGAGCGCTGGCCAGTGGTAGGGGGGGGGGGTGGGGCGGGGCCCGCGCCAACCGACGACGGGAGAGAGGGTGGCGTAGGCTCCGCCGTCGATGGCAAAGTGAATTTCGCCGCCAAGGAGCTTGCCATCGCCCGAGACGGCGGTGCGGTGGCGGGTGCGAGAGGGATGGCGTTTGGTGGTGGCGGCGAGGTCTTCGGCGCGGTCGTAGCAGAGCTTCACGGGGTGGCCGGACTTCATGGCCAATAACGCCGCGTGAGAGCCGATGACCGAGGGGAAGTCTTCCTTGCCGCCGAACGCGCCGCCAGTCTCGGTCTGGATGACGCGGCATTTCTCAGGGGGAAGGTTGAAGACGAGGGTGAGGGCGTGGACGAGATAGAAGGGGCACTGCATGGAGCCCTGGACCTTGACGCCTTCGTCTCCGAGATATTCGGCGATCATGCCGTTGTTTTCGATGTAGAGCTGTTCCTGCGCGCCGGTGGTGTATTCGCCTTCGACGATGTGGTCGGCTTCGGCGAAGATTGCCGCCAGCTCTTTGTCCGTGCCCTTCTGCATGAGGTAAGTCTTGAAGGTATTATTGTCACCCCAGATGATCTCAGTCTGTGATTCGGAGTCTTCGATGGTGAAGACGCCGGGAAGTTCTTCGTAGGTGATTTGGACGGCGGCGACGGCGGCGGGAAGGACGGCGCGGTCGGGGTGGGCGAGGAGGAGGATGGGTTCTTCAGGGTGGTTGACGAAACCGTCGGCGAGGCAGGGGTGATCTTTGGCGAGGTGGACGATGGTGTTCTCGCCGGGTATGTCGGCGGCGGTGCCGACCGTGAACTCGTGCCAGGGGATGTGCGGAGGGAAGTGGATGTTGGTGATGCGACCCCGCGCGATGGAGGAGCGGACGGTGGCTCCGAACCACATGCCGGGAAGGGTGAGGTCGTCGACGTACTGGGCGGCTCCAAGGACTTTGGCGCGGCCTTCTTTGCGGAGAGGATAGGAGCCGACGATGTTTGTAGAGTCCGGCATGTCCTATGCTAACGCAGGGGCTGTTGTGGCCACGCGACGGTGTAACAGCGTGAGGGCGGCGAGCAGGAGGAAGCAGACGGTGAGGCTGATGCCAGCGTCGGCGGCGAAGCTGCCGGTGATGCCGCGCCAGGTGTCCGCGCGGCCATCAATGAAACCCATTAGGGTGATGGGCAAGTTAGAGGCGGCGAGCAGGAGCGAGAACTGCGTGGCTGCGAGCGGATTGGCGGGGCCAATGGTCTCGAACGCGATGGCGTTGGCGGCGGCAAAGGCGAGTGCTTGGAATCCGTTCTGGCCGGTGATGGCGATGGCGAAGGTAGTGGGGGTGTGCGGCAGCAGAAGGAGCGACAGGGTGAAGAGCGCACCCGCGATCCCGATGGCAAGGTAGAGCGGGCGCAGGGCGAGGCGTCGGGCGAGCGGCGGAAGCAGGAGGCTGGCGGCGACTCCGGCAATGGCCGAGCCTGCACCAGCAAAGAGGCTGACCATGCGCTCGGTGGCGGAGAAATCTTTGCCAATGCCGCCGAGGACGTTGGTGAGGGCGAAGGAGGAGGCGGGGAGTAGGAAGAGCATGAGGGCGACGAGGACTTCACGGCGTTTGACGAGGGCAAGGATGCTGGCGAAGAACTGGCGGAAGCTCTCAGCGGCGAGGCGGCGATCGGGCGGCGGGGCGGGGATGGCAATATAGAGCAGCGAGGGCAAGAGGAGGATCGCGCCGATGAGGGTTCCGGCGGCGGCTGGCGGGAAGTGGCGGACGATCTCGCCGGAAAGGAGCATCATCAGGCCGCCGGAGCCGATATTCGAGACGGCGAACCACGCTCCGAGGCGGGAGTCGTCTTCTTTGCGGACGAGCGTTCCCATCCAACCGCCGACGGCCCCCTGCACCAGCGAAGCGGCGGTATAGCCGGTGATGACGATAGCCTCAATCGCGCCAATGTGCGTGCGGAAGGTGACGGTAAGCGCGACGGAGATGGCCGCGATGACGGAGAAGATGAGGGCGTAGGTTCGTCGAGAGAAGCGGACGTCCAAGATGGGTGAGATGAGGAAGGACCAGAAGGCCGGCGAGAGCACGAGCGCGACAATGGCGGCGATGCGTCCACCGGGGATGCCCTGCGCGGCGAGCATCTCGGGGAGCGTGACGACGGCGAATCCGCCGTAGAGGCCGAAGGTAGCGTTGGTGCAGCCGAGCAGCCAGATGGGCGGCAGCTTGCGGGGTGCGGTCATGGGGCTTGCCCTCGGCAGAAGATGAGGAGATTGTGACGATTGTGCCATGCGCGGCCGCAGATGAAAAGATCGATCTTCACAGAAATTAGCGGCGATGTGGCTGAATCTTTACCTGCCGGTAACAGGACTTGGCGTTCACTAGAGAGGAATGTTGCAGACTCCGGTAGTGGAGCGCTGACTTCAAAGGCTGTTTTGGAGGCATTATGAATCTCTTACTTCGCACACTTCCGGTCGTGTCCGCGTCGCTGTTGTTAGCGACTCTCCCCGCTTTCAGCCAGAGCAGCACACCTAAGGCTGAACCTGGCTATAAGTTGAGCGTCTTCGCCAGTGGCGTGACGGGCCAGTACACCAAGCCCGACTCAATCGCCGTACTGAACGGCTACATCTTTATTGGTTATGGCAATGGCAATGAGCCAGCCGGCCTGGACGGCAAGAGTAATTACATCGTCGAGTACACGCGGGCCGGAGTACCGGTCTATGCGTTCAGCGTCAAAGGCCATAACGACGGGCTGAAGGTAAACCCCTACACCGGCAAGCTGTGGGTGTTGCAGAACGAAGACGGCAACGCTAGCTTGGTGGTGTTCGATCCGGAGTTCCACACGCGGAAGACGTACGCGTTTGCGCCGGTGGGCGCGTCGGGCGGCGGGTACGACGACATGGTCTTCAAGGACGGCAAGGTGTATGTGAGCGCGTCGAATCCGCAGAACAATCCGAACGATCAACCGGCCATCGTGGAGGCGAAGCTTGTAGGCAATCAGGTCGAGGTGACGCCGGTGTTTGAAGGCAATGCCATGGCAAAGAACGTGCTGACCGGACAGCCGGTGACGCTGAATCTGCAAGATCCTGATTCGATGACGATGTCTCCTGGCGGCGATCTAGTGCTCGACAGCCAGGGAGATTCGGAGCTGATCGTGGTGCGGCAGCCGGGCACGGCCAAGCAGAACGCAGTGCTGCTTCCGCTGAGCTCGCCCTACGGGCAGCCGCAGGTGGACGACACGCTGTTCACTCCTTCGCAAGACGGCTTCATCCTGGTGACGGACACGGCCGCAAACGTCACGTACAAGATCGAGAAAGCATTGTTCGCGCCGGGCACGGCTTACTCGGCAGGGGTGGCGGGGTCGAGCGCTGCTCCGGGATTTGTGGGGCGGCTTGATATGGAGTTCGGTCAGCTAACTCCGATCGTCAGTGGTCTACAGAGTCCGCACGGGCTGGCGTTCGTCAAAACGGTGGACGATGACTCTGCTCTCGATAAGCTGAAGGAGAAGTGCCTGGCTCTGTTTCCGAATCTATAAGCTGATGGAAGTGAGATGAGAGAGGGCCCTCGGCGGGCCCTTTCTTGCTCTATGGTTTGTTGGCGGACTGGGAGCTGAAGTAGTATCCCGTCACCGTGCCGACGAGCGCTTTGAGCGGACTAAAGATCAATGTCAGGAGTTGATGAAGTTCCTCATGGTACTCAGGGTGCTTCCAGAGGAGAACAAACGAAGCGACGATCGTGGCGGCCAGAAGCAGGATGAGACCGATAGCTATTTGGCCGCGCTTTGTCCCGCGCGCTTGATCGGGTGTAAATGGTTTCGTTTCAAGCTCAGGAGCGGGATCAGCTTCCGCCGCACCGAGAAACGGTTCATCGTCCATGCGGAGTTCTCCTAACGGAGGATCAACTCGCGAAAGCTATTGTCTCGATCCTTGATGAGGATTTTGCTTCCTTCCGCGGCGGTGTCCCGTAGAAATTTCTCCGTGGCGATGGCACGGCGAACGACCTCCGCCATGTTGGTGCCTGTTTTCTGCGCAAGTTCACGAAGAGTGTCCATGCTCTGCTGTGGAAGGCTCATCGAAGTTTTGACCATGTTGTTCGCCATATTTGTTCTCCGGGCTGGATGTCAGCCTCATACCGTTTACGTATATCCAAGATACCGCGTTCGTACCGCTGCCAGAGAAGAGTGCGATACGAACGGGGTTGTTGACGAGCGGAGTCTAGGCTCCACGCGAAGAAGGGAAGAACGCTGCTTTACTGCCGAGCTGCCTTCTTTGGAGCAGCTTTCTTGACGGCTGCTTCAACAGCGCGACTTTTGACGGGCGGAGCTTTGACCGGTGGAGCTTTGACGGGCGTAGTGCCGCCTAACAGAGCAACCAGCTTAGCGCCGACAGGAGAGCCGAGGCCGGTGCAGGCGTCCCAGCCAGGACCGGCGGAGTAGGTGCCATTGTTGCCTTGGGTAATGTCGCGGAAGGCCGCTTTGCCCTTGGCGGCGTAGACGGTGGGGTTGATGAAGCCGGCGGCTCTCTTGTTGGCGGCGTTGGCTACGGCGATTAGACCCGCCCAGAGGGGCGCGACCGCACTGGTGCCGCCGATCACGAAGGTCTGGCCGTCGACGCGTACGGTGTAGCCGGTGGCGGGGTCTGCGTCGCCGGAGACGTCGGGGACGCCACGTCCGGCGTAGGTGCCGCTCTTGGGAACATTGGCACTCGCTTGCCAGGTGGGAAGCGGAAAGACGGTGGAGACGCCCCCACCCGTTGCGCTGGAGGTGGGATTTTCGTTCCAGACGACCTCGGAGGTGATGGTGGAGCCGGAGCCGACAAGCCTGGTGCCGCCGCAGGCGAGGACGTGCGGGCTTGAGGCGGGAAAATCGACCACATCGGCGGCGGTGCCGTCTTTAGAACCATTATCGCCGGAGGCTGCGGTGATGGTGACGCCCAAGGCGGCGGCAGATTGGCAGGCGGCGTCGAGTGCGGAGAGTGACTGCTGGGTCCAGCTGTTCTCCGGCCCACCCCAGGAGATGGAGATCACGTTGGGCTTATTCTTGGTGTCGTGGACGGCGGTGCCGATGGCGTCGATAAATCCTTGGTCCGTATTTGGGGCGAAGTAGACGACGATCTTGGCTCCGGGCGCGACGGCGGCGGCGACTTCAATGTCGAGCATGACTTCGCCATCGGCTCCTTGGGGGCCGTCGGATTTGTTCTTGCCGCCATCGACCGAGACTGCAGTCACGGCGGGCGCCTTGATGCCAAGGCCTTTGAAGTAGGCGGTGATGTCGGCTGTCTTATAGCCGCCGCCGAGTTCGATAATGCCAATCGTCTGGCCGGTCGCGCCGGTGGTGGGAAAGCCATAGAGGGCGGCGACCTGGACAGGTGTATAGGAGGCTGCGGCCTGTGCGCCGTGCGGGAGGATCGCGCTGCCAGGCTCGGGAGGCGCGCCGGCGTAGATTTGGAAATGGGCCTTGGCTTGTGGCCGGTTATCGAGGCCGAGCACGGCGACGACCTTGCCGGCGAGTTCGGCGGGAATATGAATGGCTCCCTCACGAACGCGGTAATTGGCTTCTCCCATCGTGATCTGCTTGAGCTCGACGCCGAAGGCCTTCTGCATATTGGCGACCGAGCCGGAGACGAGCACAATCCGGCGCTCAGGCTTTGGCGTGTCTTTCTCGACGGTAAGGCCAAACTCCGCGGCGAAGGCGTGGATGAGTTTCAAGTCGCCCTTATCGGCAGCGTGGTTCTTAGTGTATTCGGCGCGGGAGAGACGCACCTTGCCCAGGGTCTTGGTGTTGATCGGCGACTTCCGCTGAACAACGACGGAGACGGTGAGTTTGCCGCTGGCCGGGCCGACTTGCGCGTTCTCAGGAACGGCGAACGGTGCTTTCTCGCTGCCTGACAGCACCTGCTGGTCCTGCGTGGAAAAGCGGGGTGCGGGTGTCTTCTTCGAAGGTTTCTTAGGAGTCTTCTGGGGCGCCATAACGATCCTCTCGGGGTGAACTCGCGATTTGAACAACCGGCGGAAGGTAATGGCTCCGCGGTGATGATCGTAACGTGACCTCGTGTGCAAACAAAGCGAAATCTTACGGAGGGTATACAGCTAGGCGGGTGCGCCTGGCGTGAGCGAAGGCTGAGATGCGGCTTGCGGTCGCGGTTCTGTGCGCCGGAAGTACGAGCTCGACGAAGACTCCAAAGTGCACCTCACGACTGGACTTACAAAGATTACAGCAATGCAAAGACTAGCCGAGTATCGGCGGGGGGAGGAGCTTCGTACCTGTCTTGCGGATTGCACTAGCCAAACTCAAAGCGATAAAGCTAGAAGTGGCGCAAGGTCTCGCGCGGCTGGGCTGCTGTAGCCGATTCCACGGGAAACGGCGTGGGTCGCATTTCAGGGCGCTGCTCGACGTTGCGTTCGAGGGAGCGGCTGACGATGTCGCGGGAGCCAAGGCCGACGGCGAGGGCAAGCGTCAGGACGATGCCGCCGAAGAGGATGCCGAAGGCCAGCTCGACCACCGTGCCGCCGATCTGAAGATGATCAAGGACCATGGCGGCGGTCAGCACCAGAACGAGCCACTTCACGCCGAGGGACAAAAAACGCGCGTACTGGAGCTGCGCGTTGACCGCTCCGATGAGAATAGACCGCGCCAGGAAGCGGGCGATGATGTTGCCGATGATCAGAAGGAACAGTGCGCCAATGGCGTGTGTGAAGTAGGGGAGAAAGGAGAAGTTGAGCATCGATCCGGTCGCATAGGAGGCGTCGAAGGCCGATACGCCAATTACCACGCCGAGCAGAACGCATCCCCAGAAGGCAACACGGCCGACGAGCGCGGTGGGGCTGGCCGAGGGCGACCAGTCGGCGACGCCGGTGTTTTGCGTGGAGGCGAAGCGGTCGTCGAACTTGAGGCTGGTCAGGATTTTGCGCAGCACCCAGCTTAGGCCCATGCCGATGGCGGTGAGCACGGCCAGCGCGATGATGAGCGCGAGCAGACCGGGAAGGATGCTGACCAGCAACGAGGTGACGCGGTACACGGATTGCTGGAGGGAGTCGGTGATGTGTCCCCAGATTGAGCCTGAGTCGGTGTACACAATTTGTTGCGCGGGCGCGGGATCGTAGAGCGGTGCTTGCGCGGTCTGAAGAAGAGCGAGTACGGCGGTGTGGATCATGTCGGAACTCCCTTGAAGGCGAAAGCGTTGAGATCGATGCCTGAGCGGCGGGGTGGCCTACGGGTTGAAGCGGTCGGGCCAGCGCCAGCGCGAGACGAGATATGGCTTGTCGGCTTCAAAGGCGAGTGCCTGGGCTTCAAGATGCGCTTCGGGCGTGGTGCCGGATTGAATGAGCTGGATGTGCGAGGCCACCCAGGCGAGATAGAGGGGGGTGAGCGCGCCGAGCAGGTGGCCGCGATTCAGCGTCCGCAGGCGGTACGCGAGAATGAAGTCGTAGACGATGCGCGCCCACAGGCTCTCGGCCATACGGAAGCTGGCTGCGGGTGCAACGGAGAGTCGCTTCAGACCGAGCAGGGTGTTCGGCGGAAGGACCAAAGACCAGATCTCATGCAGGTTGGTATAGGCAAGCCGGAACGAATCGAGCATGGGCTGCACGTCCGGCATTGAGTTGTCCCCCACGTGCGGGGCGTGCGGATGTGCGGGCTGAGAGCCTCTGGCACGCTGCCAGAACCCGGCCTTGGTCTCCACTTCGGCGAAGAGAGAGCCGGCGATCTGAGCGAGGAGGGTATTGAGGTCGGGCGAGTCCGGTGTGGGCAAAGTACGGGTGCCGACTTCGATCTCGGCGATGGTGTAGTTGGCGGCCGCGGCCTCGGATACCGGCCAGATGAGAGCGTCGGTCTGGTTTGCGGCGGTAAAGCGTTGCGCGGTTGTGGCGAGACGCTCCGCCAACCGTAAAGACAAGCCTAGATCGATCGCGAGAGGAAAGCGCGGAGCGGCCCCGAAGATGCCCCGAGTGACGGGATACAAGATGGCCGAGTTGACCAGGCCTTCGCGCGGCCCCATCTCGTAACGTGCGATGGCTAGATCGGTGCTTACGGCGGCGAGGGCCAGCTCGCGCATAGCACCGGGATGCAAGGAGTGGGCTTCGCCGCCGAGCAGGAGGCATGTCGTCGCCTGATGATCTTTGGCGAGCTTGAAGGTATGGAGGTAGTCGGCTGCGTTGAGCACCCAGGAGGCGGAGGAGGTTGCCGACGCGTTATAAGGCAGCAGGTGAACGGCGTCGGACGCGACGGAAGTCTCCTGGGTGGCGTCGGGGGAGGAGACCATGACCGTCTGGCGGGGGAACGCCTGCGCGATGTGTGCGAGGGTAGTCTCCAGACCCTCTGGCGACTGGGAGGCGAGACTGATCAAGAGACCGGGAACAGTCGCAGAGTCCGTCGGACTGAAGAAAGGAGCGGAGGTCGTTTCAAGATGGGCCATCGTGATCGTGATTTCCTGACAGTGGCGCGATGCTATTTAGGCAGAGCAAGGATGCCGGTAAGCGGGATGCGGACCCACGCCGGACGATTGTTCAATTCATACAGCAACTCATAAAGCGACTTCTCAAGCAAGTAGGCGTTGAGCAGAAGCTCCGCCTCGGCGGCTTGTGGAATAAGATGCGGCTTGGCGGCGATGGCGGCCTTGTAGGCGCGCAGGAACTCGGTTGAGACGGCGTTTTGCCATAGCTGCCCCCATGGCTCCGCGGCGCGCGCGGCTTCTGGATGGCGCTGGGTAAATTGATCGAGCCCGGCGTAGGCGGCGTACGAAAAGGAGCGGAGCATTCCGGCAACGTCTTTCAGGGGAGACTGCTTGGCGCGGCGCTCGGCGAGAGAACGGGCCGGTTCGCCTTCGAAGTCAAGGATGACGAAGTCGTTCTTGGCTCGGAGGATTTGGCCGAGGTGGTAGTCGCCGTGGATGCGGGTGCGCCGTCCGGCAGCTCCCGGCTGGATGGAGGAGATGGCGTGAGCACGGGCAAAGAGCTCGATGCGCTGCGAGAGGAGCAGGGCGGCTGCATCGGCGGTGAGGTCGGTCAGCTGCGCCATGCCGCGCTTCAGAGCGTCGAGGGTGAGGTTGATCTGCGCGTCGATACGGTGTGCGTCGGCGAGGAGGTTTGCGGTGGTGAAAGGCTCTGCGGCGAAGGCGGCATCGTTCGTCGGAGTGGCAAGCGCAAGGTGCATCTCCGCGGTACGCCGTCCGAGCAGAGCAGCGGCATCGAGATACAGACCGGCGTGCTCGCGGGCTTCCCGAGGCACGGGCATGTCGGAGAGAAAGCTGGCCGCTCCGCCGAGGTGCGTCGGCAGGGGGCAGTTGGCGGAAGATTCGTAGTAGCGGCCGAGTTCGTCGAGCGTCCACTCCCAGCCGTCGCCTTCGTTTTCCACCAGGCCCTGGAGCATGGCGAGGGTTGTGGGCTCCCCGTCTTTTGGCGTGAGGGTGATGTCGCCAAGGAACGGAGCAATTCGGGGGAAATGAGCCTCTTCGGTGAGGAAGCGGCCGATCTCCGTGTCGGGATTTTCACCCGGTTGCAGACGGCGGAAGAGCTTCATGATGAGCTTGCCGCCATAAAGGATGGAGGTGTTGGACTGCTCGGCTGATCCGGTGCGGGCGGGAAGCGGGGCGGTGCCGCGTGTGGCGGCGAAGGCGGAGCTGGCGTGGCCCTGGAGTGTGTCGCCACTGTTAAGTGAAAGGGGTTTGCCTTGCTCAATCAGGGAGAGGAGTAACTGGCGTGTCTCTTCGCGGCTGAGGGCATCATGGAGGACGACAGGACCGGAGACGCTATTAAGCGTAGCCAGGATTGCAGAGGCATGTGTGGCGAGAAGCTTCTCGGCCTCTGCGCCGGAGGTGTAGGTGAGGGGAAGCTGGTACGTGTCGCCCACCCCGCCGGTGTAGCTGATGTCGAGAAGGAGCAGCGCGGTGGAGGTCTCGCCGGGCAGGGTGGCCCAGTCGGCAATGCGGACGCTCTCGATAGTGCGGGACTTTGCGCCGAACCAGCGTTGGCGCTGGAGGTAAGAAGGAAGTGAGCGTTGGAGAAGATCGAGGCCGCCGCCGGTAAGCAGGCCGGAGACGCCAATGGCCAACAGCTCAGTGGCTGCGCCGTCTTCTTCGGTATCAGCGGAAACGGTAAGCGCTTCGACTCGACGCAGATCGGGTTGCAGCTCCAGCCAGAGAAACGAATAGGGCGCAATGGTGAGTGGATACGGGTCGGCGGTAATGGTCGGGAAGGTGACATAGCCAAGCATCTCAACCGGGACCATGCCGGCGAACTGGCTGAGGTCGAGCGAGACGGGCTGCGCGAAGCGAGACAAGTTGGCTACACAAAGGACGGTCTCCGCGCTGGAGGATGGAGCGGAGGCGGCGGTCTCCTGCACAGACGCGGCGGTGGGGTCGTAGCGGCGGATGTACGCGAGGATCTTACGATTTTCCGGGTGTAAGAACTCGAGCGTGCCGCGACCGAAGACCTGGAAGAGCTTGCGGAGCGCGATCATATTGCGCGTCCAGTGCAGCAGCGACGATTGGTCAGACTGCTGCGCTTCGACGTTGATGGCCTGGTAGCCCCAGATGGGGTCCATGATGACGGGGAAGTAGAGCTTGGCGGGGACCGCCTTCGAGAAGCCGGCGTTGCGGTCGGAGTTCCATTGCATGGGCGTGCGCACGCCGTTGCGGTCGCCAAGATAGATGTTGTCGCCCATGCCGATCTCGTCGCCGTAGTACATGATGGGCGTGCCGGGGAAGGAGAGGAGCAGCGAGTTGAGGAGCTCGATGCGGCGGCGGTTGTTATCGACCAGCGGCGCGAGGCGGCGGCGGATGCCCACATTGATCCGCATGCGCTGGTCAGCAGCGTAGGCCAGGTTCATATAGTCGCGCTCGTCGTCAGTCACCATCTCGAGGGTCAGCTCGTCATGGTTGCGGAGGAAGAGGCCCCATTGGCAGTTGTCCGGGATGTCGGGGGTCTGCGCCATAATGTCGGTAATGGGCAGCCGATCCTCCTGACGCAAAGCCATGTAGATGCGCGGCATGAGCGGAAAGTGGAACGCCATCTGGCACTCGTCGCCGTCGCCGAAGTAGGGGCGAACGTCTTCGGGCCACATATTGGCCTCGGCAAGCACCAGGCGGTTCTCGTACTCGGCATCGATAACGGCACGTATCTGCTTGATCTTGACGTGGGTCTCGGGGACGTTTTCGCAGGAGGTGCCGTCGCGCTCAACAAGGTACGGGATGGCGTCCAGACGGAGAGCGTCGACACCCATGTCCATCCAGAAGCGCATGGCGTTGAGGACCTCCTCCATCACGCGAGGGTTGTCGAAGTTGAGATCGGGTTGGTGCGAGAAGAAGCGGTGCCAGTAGAACTGTTGCGCCACCTCGTCCCACGTCCAGTTGGACTTCTCGGTGTCGGTAAAGATGATGCGGACACCTTTGTACAAGTCCTGCGTATCGGACCAGACATACATCTCGCGCTCGGGCGAACCGGCGGGGGCGTTGCGAGCTGCCTGGAACCAGGGGTGCTGATCGGAGGTGTGATTGATGACCAGCTCGATCATCACTTGCATGCCGCGCAGATGGGCCTCGTTGAGCACCTGCTGGAAGTCTTCGATTGTGCCGTAGCTGGGATTGACCCCGTTGTAGTCGGAGATGTCGTACCCGTCGTCCCGGAGCGGTGACGGAAAGAAGGGAAGCAGCCAGAGGCAGGTGACGCCGAGGTCCTGAAGGTAGTCGAGCTTCGAGAGCAAACCCTGAAAGTCGCCGATGCCATCGCCGTTCGAGTCCATAAAGGCGCGAACGTGAATCTCATAGATGACGGCATCTTTGTACCAGAGAGGATCGGTGGCGCTGCCGGCTTTCTTCACGTGGTAAAGGTCTCCACTTGCTTAGATGCGGGTTGACGCATGAAGTCAGCCCCGCGTTCCGGGGGTTAGATGGCTGCTCACTACGCTTCACTTTATAGCATTGGACGATCTGATCAAGGTACACTGCTCGCATTCGAGATTTAGATGCACCACCATCATCATCTGGGTCCGATCAAGTACCGACATGGCAAACTGCTTGACACTGATCCTGGTTGGCATTCCAGCCAGATGTTCCACTCCGTTGAAGACATCCTCTCCGAACTGCGGCACGCCTTACGAATTTTACGGTGATGTCCCGGCTTCGAGGTCTGTTGCTGCCAACATTTGTGCCAGCGATGATGACCGACGAGCAGGTGTTGCGGGAGATTGGATGGATGGTAAAGAGCGGACAAGCCGCTATTCGCGATGAACCGGTGCGTGGCGGCGACCTGCCATGGCCTCAAATACTAGCAGACCTGGGCAGGTTTGAAGGCACGGTGAACCATATGTATGCAGATTCGAAAGGCTACGTCACTGTGGGTGTGGGGAGGATGCTGCCGAACGCATCCGAAGCGCAGAAGCTGGGCTTTGTTGTGCGCACCACAGGAGCAAAGGCGACGCCCGAGCAGATTACGGCTGATTTCGCGAAGGTTCATGCTCAACCCATGAACCATTCTCCCAGCTTCTACAAAAGCGATCTCGATCTGCCACAGACTGAGATCGACAGCATAACAAAAGAGATAGCGGAGCGATGCGACAAAGAGGTTGCCGGCTTGTGTTTCGGTTATCGCAAGTACCCTGTCGAGCTGCGGCAGGTACTTATCGACATGAGGTTTAATATGGGCGGTAGAATGGATAAGTTTATGACCTTCAAGAAGGCCGTTGAAGCGGCGACTATGAACGGAAGCGGCAAAGATTGGGAACAAGCGGCCAGGGAGTCCCACAGAAAAGATGTGAATTCTGAAAGAAATGACTGGGCAAGTAGTATGATTTTTAAAGCTGGCGGGATTAAGAAATGATGCTTCACTTCCGACTATTAAAACCTGTGATGTTACTGGCGACTTTCGCTGCGTGCTTGGGGCAAGGAGTCTCCCCGGTAGGGCTGGGAACTCCGTTCTTGACAATACGCAAACTTCATTAGCCTGGGTGTCGCCCGAGTCAGAATTGAGGAACCAATCTGTCGATGTCGAACTCCGTAAACCATTTGAGGAGAACTTCTTAGTAGAAGTTGGTCGCTCGGAAAATAGCAACAAAAAGAATGTGCATAATTGTTTGGACTATCTCTCAGTAAGAACTTCTATTACCGACTGGGGTCCGTCGATGATTGCTAATATTCTGCGCATCCAAGCTGTTCGGTGCGACGCGCTCGACCTGCTGAGCCACGCCCGTCAAGCTTCCCATCCATGCTTTGAGCGTTTCACATTTACTCGGCTTACAGCTAAGAACCTTCCTGCAAAACTGTCGTTGGTTGTTAGCCGGGAAGACGAACGAGATGTCAAAAATGCCAGCATCCGCGGCCTTCCCGTCACGTTTCTGTCAGACCACATCGTCTGGCGCCCGCGGGGTCAGAATGTAGCGAGTCTTATTGTTCCTTCACAATGGTCTTCTCGGTTGACGGTAATTGCGCGCGCCGATTTCCTAGGTAACGGCGAAGAGGAACTGATGGTTCGTTCTGAAACTTCCGTAACAGACGGCACCTACCGTACACTACACCTTTATCTTCTAGGATGCCCCGCGATGTCCAAAGTATTCCCAGTTATTAGTGAGCGATAATCATTCAAAGGAAGAATTTTGAAGATATGGGCAGGCATGACTTTAGGTAATAAGGCCACATAGTTAGTTCCGCCCTTCCAAGTATAGCGCGCACCGGTCAGCAGGTCTTCCACCTCGAAGGTCTGGTCGGGAGTGAGCGTCGCCAGACCAAGGTGTTCAAGGTCGAGCTCGATCCAGCCGGTTTGCTCGGCATGCGGGTCGAGGTTGATGGCGACGAGGATGGTGTTGTCGCCCGCTTGCTTGCTGTAGGCCATGATCTGCGGGTTGTCGACGGGATGGAAGTATAGAGAGCCGTCGGATTGCAGCGCGGGGTTGTCGCGACGGATACGGTTGATTCGAGTGATGAGTGGGGCAAGCGATTGCGGATCGTCGCGGTTCCAGGCGCGCAGCTGATACTTTTCGCTGTCGAGGTACTCTTCGGAGCCCGTCTTTCCGGCGGCGGGCTTGGCGGGGCGGCCCTCGCACAGTTCGTAGGCCGGACCGTAGATGCCATAGTTGGCACCGAGGGTAGCGGCGAGGATGAGCCGCTGCATGAAGGCGGAACGGCCTCCGGTTTGAAGCGATTCATGGAGGATGTCGGGCGTGTTGGGCCACAGGTTGGGGTGGAAGAAGTCACTGACCGGCGGTTGGGTGATCTCCTCAAAGTAGGTCTGCAGCTCTTCTTTCTCCGTCCGCCAGGTGAAGTAGGTGTAGGAGTGTGTAAAACCAGCCTTCGCCAGAGAATACATGACGTGGGGACGGGTGAACGCCTCGGCCAGAAAAATCACTTCAGGGTGCGTTTTGTGGACTTCGGCGATGCACCACTCCCAGAAAGGAAGCGCTTTGGTATGCGGATTGTCGACGCGGAAGACGGTCACGCCTTGCTCAATCCAGAACGCGAAGACGGAGTGCAACTCATCCCAAAGTCCCCGCCAGTCGGCTGATTCGAAGTTGAGTGGATAAATGTCCTGATACTTTTTAGGCGGGTTTTCGGCATACTGGATGGAGCCGTCAGGGCGGATGCTGAACCAGTCGGGATGTTCCTTGACCCACGGGTGGTCGGGCGAGCACTGGAAGGCAATGTCGAGGGCGAGCTCGATGCCGTGGGTGGCGGCTGCGGCGGCGAGAGCGGCGAAGTCCTTCATGGTGCCGAGTTCGGCGAGGATAGCTTTGTGTCCGCCTTCGGGCGCACCGATGGCCCACGGGCTACCGTAGTCTCCCGGCTGCGCGGAGACGGCATTGTTCGGCCCCTTGCGGTAGGCGATACCGATCGGGTGGATCGGCGGCATGTACAGGACGTCAAAGCCCATGGCGGCGATCTCCGGTAGCCGTGCCTGGACATCGCTGAGCGTGCCGTGGCGATCGCCATTAGGCGAGGCTGACCGGGGAAAGAGCTCATACCACGTAGAGAAGCGGGCAAGCTCCCGGTCCACCCAAAGCGGCAGCTCCTGCCCGTAGCGCGTGGCAAGCGTGAGGTCAGGGTAGTTCGCCACAAGCTGCATGATCTCTTCGGTGATTGGGTTTTCGTAGAAGGCCGCCTTCTGATCGGCCAACCATCGCAACGAGGTGACGATCTCCCCTATCTGCCTGCGGTCGTTGCCTTTAGCGCGAACCGCGGCCTTCTCGAGTAACAAAGCGCCGGTACGAAAGGCGAGCGGGATGTCTTGCGGTTCGGCGGTCTGCAGGGGTTCTTTCGGATCAGGCTGGGCGTTCAGCCGCTTCTGAAGGTCGGCGGCCCAGGTATCAAAGTGGTCGATCCAGGCCTCGAGGGTGTACTCCCATGCGCCCAGTTGGTCGACCACGAAGCTGCCAGTCCAAAGATCGTTGTTGGTCGCAGTTAGAGGAGTGGACCGCCAGCGCCGTTCTCCTTGTTTGCGATACAAGAGGCGGCCCGCGACGTGGTCGTGGCCATCGCCGAAGGCGGCACAGGTGATCTCCACGTTGTCCCCTAGGATGCGCTTTGCGGGATAACGGCCGCCATTGACCTGCGGCTGCACCTCTTCGATCACAACACGTTTGCGGCCTTCAACTGGTTTCATGCGTGTCCAATCTACAGTATGGGATGTCTGCCCTGCGATCCAACCTGCATCCTACCTGGTCGGCCATCCATCTACAGATGCAGGCGGTGTGAGATGCGGTTGCAGATGGAGCGATCAGATCGAGCCGGATCACGTAGCAGATAGGAAGAGGACTCCGGTGGATAGGAACTGGATGCGGAAGGCGGGCGAGCTGCACGGCTCGCGCATTGAGGATTATGCGCTGATTGGCGACTGCCGGACGGGAGCGCTGGTGTCCCAACGAGGATCGATCGATTGGCTATGCTGGCCAAACTTCGCGGCGGGGGCTTGCTTCGCCGCGCTTCTGGGCAGTCGCAACCACGGCCACTGGCAGATCGCGCCGGCGAAGAAGATTGTCACCTGCACCCGGCAGTACCGGCCGCACACCCTAGTCCTTGAAACGCGTTTTGAGACGAAGGATGGCGAGGTGTTGCTGACCGACTTTATGCCGCCGCAGTCGGATGGGTTGGCGAAAAGTAAGTCCAGTGTAGTGCGCATCGTCACCGGCGTACGCGGTGAGGTGGCCATGCGAATGGACCTGGCGATCCGCTTCGACTATGGCCGCACCGTGCCCTGGGTGACGCAGGCGGAGCGGGAGCTGCGCGCCGTCGCCGGACCGGACATGGTGGTACTGCGGGCGCGGCGGGTGGGCGGCGGCGGCCTGAAATTGGAAGGCGAGGGGCTTTCCACGGTCTGCGAGTTTACGGTAAAGGCAGGCGAGTCGGTTACGTTCACGCTGACCAATTCATCCTCGTTGGAGGAGGTGCCGGAAGAACTGGATGCGATGCATGCGCTCGAGGAGGCGTCCAGTTACTGGCGCGCATGGGCAGAACCAAACCAGTATTGCGGGGCATACACGGACGCGGTCGAGCGTTCGCTAATGACGTTAAAGGCCCTTACGTTCCAGCCGACCGGCGGCATTGTCGCCGCGCTGACGACGTCGTTGCCTGAGGAGATCGGTGGCGAACGCAACTGGGATTATCGTTATTGCTGGCTGCGCGACACGGCTTTTACGCTGCTGGTGCTGATGGCCGCGGGCTACACCGAAGAGGCGGTCGCCTGGCGTCGCTGGCTGCTGCGCGCGGTGGCGGGCGCACCGGAACAGGTGCAGACCATCTATGGCATCTACGGCGAACGGCAGATCCCGGAATGGACCGCCGATTGGCTGCCGGGATACGAAAACTCGAAGCCGGTGCGGGTGGGTAACGGCGCGGTCGATCAGTTTCAGCTGGATGTGTTTGGCGAGATGGTGGCGGCGCTCTCAAAGACGCCCGAGGCGGAGGACGACATCCGCGTTTCGGCTAGTTCCCTCCAGGCCGCGCTGGTGAACCATCTCTGCCGCGTTTGGACGCAGCCGGATGAAGGGATATGGGAGGTGCGTGGGCCGCGGCGGCACTTTACGCACTCAAAGGTGATGGCTTGGGTGGCGCTCGACCACGCAATCAAACAGATGGAGCGATACAACCGCGACCATGTCGATCTGAAGCAATGGATCAAGAACCGCGATCTCATCCATAAAGAGGTGTGCGAGAAAGGCTTCAACAAAAAGCTAAACAGCTTTACGCAGAGCTACGGCTCAAAGGATCTGGACGCTTCTTGCCTTCGGATTGCGTTGGTGGGATTCCTGCCGCCGGATGATCCACGCATCGTAGGCACGGTAAGCGCTATTGAAAAGCACCTGATGCGCGACGGCTTTGTGCTGCGGTACAACACAAAGAGTGGCGGTGACGGGCTGCCGGGAGGCGAGGGAGCGTTTTTGGCGTGCAGCTTCTGGATGGTGACCAATCTTTGGCTGCTTGGGCGTAAGGACGATGCGCGGACTCTGTTCGATAAACTACTTGGTCTCAGAAATGACGTTGGGCTGCTCTCTGAGGAGTACGACACGAGCGCCAAGCGGATGCTGGGGAACTTTCCGCAGGCGTTGTCGCATATCGCATTGGTCCATGCGGCGTTTGCCATGTCGGGGCAATGGGTGCCGGAAAACTCTACCCAGGAGTAAAACGCAGTTGTAAATTCTTTGTGGCGGTTATAGCCTACAGACTGTAGGCAGGAGCCTACCCGACGTTGAGCCCGGACCGGCTGCCAACTAGCCCGGGGTTAGTACAGCGTTCGATCCTCAGACGGATAACTTCAATCAGGATGCCGAGTGCGAGTGCGAGGACGAGTCGATAATCGACGACGATCTCCACTCGGCACCAGGATTTGTCCGAGTCCATCGCGCTACCTCCTTCAGCGAAATACAACTGGCGTCTCTTGCGATCAGCCAGCCACTTTCCGCTTGTGGCGGAAACTTGTCCCTCCGCACTACGGGATAAGCCACGCAAGCGAGCAGCTGAAGAAGATTCGCCAATCTTACACGCCTCACATCCCTGCGCCGTCCTGCCGTGGTGCAACCCGCTTGTCACCCCTTCTCTCTAATAGGGCTGACAGACAAGCCTTGCGCGACCCGTGCTGGCATCCTCCCACTGACGATCGGCACCGACGACTATGCCCCGAACACCGCTTTCGACTTACCGGCTGCAGCTTCATAAAGAATTTACCTTTGATGACGCGGCTGCCTCGGCCCTTTATCTGCAAGAACTTGGCGTAACGCACGTATATTGTTCGCCCTATCTCCAAGCCGCGCCGGAAAGCATGCACGGCTACGACGTGGTCGATCATCAGCGGGTGAACGATGAATTAGGCGGGCGGGCGGCGCATGGTAGGCTTTGCCGCGTGCTGGGGGAGCTTGGCCTGGGACAGGTGCTCGACATCGTGCCTAACCACATGTCTCTCGGTGCGGAGAACCGCTACTGGTGGGATGTGCTGGAGAACGGTACGGCCAGCCGCTATGCCTCGTTCTTCGACATCGATTGGCAGCCTCAAGAAGAGCGTCTGCGCGACAAAGTGCTGGTGCCGGTGCTGGGCGATCAGTACGGACGGGTCCTGCAATCCGGCGGCATCACGGTGGCACGCAGTGGAACAGCCTTTGTCGTCGAAGCGGCGAGTCAGTCGCTGCCAGTGGCGCCGCGGTCTCTACCAGTCATCCTGCTGCGCGCGGCGGAGTATGCAAAAAGCGACCTTCTGAGCTTCCTGGCGATCTCGTTTCGCCGGCTCCCGGAGCCAGCCTCGTGGGACCGCAACAAGATCATGGCCCGCCATCGGGATAAGGTCGTGCTCTTCAGCCTGCTCGCCCGGCTCTGCTCGGAGGAGGAAGGTGTCTGTGAGGCCATCGACCGGGCGGTCGCCGAGCTGAACGCGAACCACGACGGCCTGGACGATTTCCTTAATCAGCAGAACTACCGCCTGGCCTATTGGAAGACAGCCGATCAGCAGTTGGGCTACCGCCGCTTCTTCGATGTAAACACGCTGATCGGCCTACGCGTGGAACGGGAGCATGTCTTTGAGGAGACCCACGCGCTGATCCTCGACTGGCTGGATCGCGCTGTCCTCGATGGCGTGCGGATCGATCATCCTGATGGCCTGCGCGATCCGCTCGAATACTTTCAGCGATTGCGGGCTAAGGCGCCTGGGGCGTACATCGTCGGCGAGAAGATTCTTGAGCCTGGCGAGTTTCTGCCGGAGACGTGGCCCATTGAAGGTACCAGCGGCTACGATTTCCTGAACGTATGCAACGGGCTGCTGGTCAAGCCGGAGGGCCTCGCGGAGCTGAATCGCATCTACGGCGAGTTCACCGGAGAGCCGACGGAGTTCAACGCTATCGCGCATGACAAGAAGATCGCGGTGACGCAGGAGGCGCTCGGCAGCGATGTGAACCGGCTGACAAGCCTCTTCGTCGAAATTTGCGAAGACAATCGCAACGAACGCGACTATACCCGGGCGGAGATTCGCCGTGCTCTGCGTGAGGTAGCGGCCTGCTACAAGATTTACCGGACATATGTCGTGCCGGAACGCAATGAGATCACCGAAAGCGACCGGGAGCAGATCACCAAGGCAACCGAGTGCGCTAAGTCAAAGCGTACGGATATTGATGCTGGCCTATTCGACTTTTTGGCTAAAGTGCTCGCGATGGAGATAACGGGTAAGCGCGAGGCCGAGTTCCTGATGCGCTTTCAACAGTTCACCAGTCCTGTAATGGCCAAGGGCGTCGAGGACACGGCCTTCTACTGCTACAACCGGCTCACGAGTCTGTGCGAGGTTGGCGGCGATCCAGGGCGGGATGGCCTAACGGTGGCCGAGTTCCACGACTATCAGGCCACGATGCAGCGGACGCATCCGCTCACCATGACGACGCTCTCCACCCATGACACGAAGCGGACGGACGATGTGCGCGCGCGCCTGGCGGTGCTGTCGGAGATGCCGGAAGAGTTTGCGGCGGCTGTGACGCGTTGGTCGGCCATGAACGAAGGGCTCCGAGCCAACAAACTTCCCGACCGCAACACGGAGTGGTTCTTCTACCAGACGCTGGTTGGCGCATGGCCTCTGCCGCTCGACCGGGCGAAGGCTTACATGCAGAAGGCCACGCGCGAGGCCAAGCAGCAGACCACCTGGACGGCAAACAACAAGGACTTTGAAGACGCACTTAACGGGTTTATCGAAGCGACCCTGGCGTCACCGGAGTTTATGGCGGAAGTTGAAAAGTTTGTCGCGAAAATCCTCATGGCGGGCCGCGTCAACTCCCTGGCGCAGACGCTGCTCAAGTACACCGCTCCCGGTGTACCGGACCTCTACCAGGGCAGCGAGCTTTGGGACCTCTCGCTGGTGGACCCCGATAACCGGCGGCCTGTCGACTACGAGTGCCGGCGCAACCTGTTGAAGGAACTCGATCCTCTTCGCTGCGCCGAATCTGCCGCCATGGCTGTGTCGCGTATGGATGAGGGTTTGCCGAAGCTATGGACGATCCACCGAGCGCTGATGCTGCGCAAGCGAAAACCGAACTGGTTCGGGGCCGAAGCAGGCTACACGCCGCTCACCGTCATAGGCGAGGCTGCCGATCACGCGGTGTCTTATCTGCGGGGCGAGTCGGTCGTCGCCGTTGTTCCGCGTTTGCCGTACGCTCTTGCCGGGGCGTGGCATGGAACGACCGTCGATCTTCCCGCAGGCCGTTGGAGCAACGAGTTGACCGGCGAAACACTCGAAGGGGGACGTGTACCGGTGGAGACGCTGCTCAGGAGCTTCCCCGTCGCGCTGCTTACAAAAGAGGAGACGAGCAATGCATGAGTTTTCAGTATGGGCTCCCAAGGCGGAGAAGATGGCGGTGAGCCTGGTGGCTGGTGCGGTTCCGATGACCGGACCCGACGAGCACGGTATGTGGCGGGTTGCCGTCCCGAACTCAAGTCCTGGGACAGACTACGCCTTTCTAATTAATGACGATCCTCAGCCCTATCCCGATCCGCGAAGCCAATGGCAGCCAATGGGCGTTCATGCGCCTTCGCGGTTGTACGACCAAGCTGCCTACGAGTGGCATGACAGCACGTGGCAAGGGCCTCCGCTTACCGGGGCCATCATCT
This sequence comes from uncultured Acidobacteriaceae bacterium, assembly GCA_964247455.1. Classification (GTDB taxonomy): domain Bacteria; phylum Acidobacteriota; class Terriglobia; order Terriglobales; family Acidobacteriaceae; genus Edaphobacter. Next base: position 21,573 of record CAXTUR010000006.1, read on the forward strand.
ACGAGCTGCACATCGGCACCTTCACCCAGGAGGGAACCTTCGACTCTGCCATCCAGCAGCTCGACTATTTGGTCGAACTTGGCATCACGCATATCGAGATCATGCCAGTCGCGGCCTTCCCAGGGGAACATGGCTGGGGCTACGACGGGGTGGCACTGTTTGCGGTACGGGACGGCTACGGCGGTCCGGACGGACTGAAGCGCCTGGTCGACGCCTGCCACGCACGAGGATTGGCGGTGCTGCTCGACGTCGTCTATAACCACTTCGGCCCGGTGGGGAACTACACCTGCAAGTTTGGCAACTACACCACGGACAAGCACCATACGCCCTGGGGCAGCGCGATGAACTTCGAAGAAGCGGGGTCCGATGAGGTCCGCCGCTACTTCGTCGACAACGCCTTGATGTGGATGCGGGACTTCCATATGGACGGGCTGCGTCTCGACGCCGTGCACGAGTTTATGGACCGATCAGCAATTCATTTTATGGAGCAGCTTTCGGCAGAGGTCGACGTGCTTTCGGCCACGCTCGGACGCAGGCTAGTGCTGATTGCCGAGAGCGACCTGAATAATCCGCTGATCGTTCGGCCACGCGAAGCGGGCGGATTCGGCATGGACGCGCAGTGGTCGGACGACTTTCATCACGCGCTGTTTACCCTGCTTCACGTTGAGGAGGGTAAGGGGTACTACGACGATTTCGGCGCATTCGCCGATCTTGCCAAGTCACTTGACAGCGTCTTTGTATACGACGGCAAGTACTCTACCTATCGCCACCGTAGCCACGGGCGGCCGGTCGACGGCTTGTCGGCACATCGCTTCGTCGGCTTCATCCAAAACCACGACCAGGTGGGAAATCGTGCTACGGGCGACCGGCTGGAGCACATCGTGGGCCTGCAGAGGGCAAAGGTGGCTCTCGGCATCGTGCTGACCGCGCCCTGCATCCCGATGCTCTTCCAAGGCGAGGAGTACGCGGCGTCCACGCCGTTCCAGTACTTCGCCGACCATGACGACCCAGAGATGGCGAAGTCGGTCTCCGAGGGACGCAAGAAAGAGTTTGCCGCCTTTGGCTGGGACCCGGCAGAGGTGCCCGATCCGGAGAAGCGCGAGACGTTTGAACGCTCCAAGCTGAACTGGAACGAAATCCACGAGGGCGATCACGGCGAGATGCTGGAGTGGGTCCGGTCACTGATCCACATGCGGCGTCGCTCCGTGTCGCTGAACGACGGCGATCTGGGCCACGTGCATGTGGAGTTCGATGAGGAGAAACGCTGGCTGTCGATGCGGCGCGGTGAGGTGCTGGTAGCGTTTAATCTGGGCGAGAAAGCTGTCGAGGTTTCCAACAAAGACGGGTTGCCGATCTGTCTTGCGTCGCGTCCGGAGATCGCGTTGACTGAAGCCGAAGTTTTGCTGCCGCCTGATAGTCTTGTCGTCCTGGCGCGTCCGGAAGCCTGATCTGTGGCGAACCGCTTTGCCGCGCCTAAGGAGTCGTCATGAAGCGTTGTCTGTTTGCCTGTCTACTCGCGATCTTCTTTACCGCTTCCATGGTTGCGCAAAGCAATGCACAGCCTTGGCCGAAAGAGGCACGATCCGCTAAGACTGTGGCCATCGTCAACAACACGCACAACGATGCCGTGGCACAAGGGGCGGCCGAGGCAATCCAGCGCTGGGGACAACTTAGCGTCGTCGAAGGTGCGGAAGCTGCCGACCTTGTGCTCACCTTCGACAAGAAAAGTGAACATCAGAGCAACAGCACAGAGAAGACCGGTGCGGACGGTAAGACGGAGTCCGGTTTTGGCATGACGTTCGGCTCCTCGGTATCCATGAAGGCGAAGCTCAAAGGCGCTGAGGTTTCCTTCTACACCACCAGGACAGGCGAGTCGAAGAAGAAGGCAGGATCGGCGTGCGTGACCGATCTGCAGGGTGCTTACAACGTCACCCATTAGCCGCAAGACAAAGAAACTTTCTTTTGGCTGGATCGTACACACAGGAAGGCGTTTCGTAACCCAGACCATGCGAAGGCGGACAAGGAACGTAGATGAGGTTTCATAGAGCGGCGCACGCATCTCTCTGTCTGCTGCTGGTGGGCATAGGTTCACATACAGCATCCTGGGCTGTGGCGCAGGCTCCCGTCGCCGCCAAGTCCGCCTCAGCGTCGCAGCGGGGAACGGTCAAGACCATCTCTGGCAACAGCTTCACCGTAACCACTGACGCGGGCGCGCTGTCCACCATCACCGTATCCGACACCGCACGCATCGTTCAGGTCGCTCCCGGATCGACCGACCTGAAGGCCGCGCAGACCATCGTGCTCACCGACATCGGCGTAGGGGACAAGGTCCTGGTTACGGGCAAGTCTGGCGATACGCCCGAAGCGTTTACCGCCACGCGCGTCATCTTGATGAAGTCCGGCGATATAGCCCAGAAGCGAGCTGCGGAGCAGGCGGATTGGCAGAAGCGCGGCGTCGGTGGGATTGTCAACGCGAACGACGGCGCGGGTACGCTCACCATCTCCTCCGGCGCGAAGAAGATCCAGGTACACACCGGTCCCGCCACCATCTTCCGCCGGTACGCGAGCGATTCCATCAAGTTTGAGGATGCAAAGCCGGGAACGCTGGCGCAGATCCAGACGGGCGATCAGTTTGAAGTGCGCGGAGCGAAGTCCGACGACGGCACATCCATGCAGGCCGACGAGGTAGTGAGCGGATCATTCCGCAACCTGTCCGGCACTCTCGCTGGGGTCAACACGGCTGCGGGGACGATCACCCTCAAGGATCTTGCGACGAAGAAGATGATAACGGTCACGATCACCGCCAACTCCGATGTGCGTAAGCTGCCGCCGGAGTTGGCCGCGCGCTTTGCGGCTCGGCAGCGTGGCGGCGATGCGACCGCAACCGCAGCCGGTGCAGTGGGTGGAGCACGTCCCATTGGTGCTCCCTCAGGACCGCCGCCCGCCGGTGGTCCTCCTGCAGGATCGCGTGGTCCAGGAGGTCCCGGTGGCTACCCTGGTCCGGGGGGCGGTGGTGCTTCAGGCCGGTCCGCCGGCATGGATCTTTCGAAGATGCTTTCACGCCTTCCCACCTCTACCTTGGCCGACCTGAAGACCGGCGACGCCGTGATGATTGTCGCCTCGCAGACGCAGCCTGGCAGTGACCTTGTAACTGCCGTGACGCTGCTCGCCGGAGTCGACGCGATCCTTGCCGCCACGCCGTCCGGTTCGCCAGCAATGACGCTCTCGCCGTGGAACGTTGGAGGCGGCGCGCCGGAAGGTGGCGGCGGTACACCGTAGTGTGTTCCTTCACCGTCCCCTTTCCTGAACCCTTGAGCACCGCCACCCGGAGAGACTGTATGGCTTCCCGCCCCTCGTTGCACCTGATCCTACCGCTTAGTCTCGCTTTGATGGGCTGGTACTCTCCGGCTGCATACACACAGCAGCCCACCACTCCGCTAGCTAACGTTCAGCCGCAGCAGGGAAGCGCGGTGCGCGGAACTGTCGCCGATCCTGACGGCGCGGTGATCCCGGGCGCGACCGTCACGCTGACCCCCGCCACCGGAAAAGCCATCATCGTGCAGTCGGGGGGCGATGGCGGCTATGTCGTTCCAGGGGTACCCGCTGGAACTTACTCGATCACCATTACGATGCCGAACTTCGCCACGTTTGTACGCCAGGGGGTGAAGATCGCCGCCGGTCAAAACCTGACTGTCAACGTCAAGATGGCGATCCAGGAGGCGGATCAGGTCGTCCAGGTGACCGCTCAGGCCAACACCCTCAGCGTCGATCAGGACTCGAACGCCAGCTCCACCGTCATCAAGGGCAAGGATCTTGAAGCTCTTTCGGACGATCCGGACGAGCTCTCCTCCGAGCTCACTGCCTTGGCCGGTCCAGCCGCTGGGCCAAATGGCGGGCAGATCTATGTGGACGGCTTTACCGGAGGACAGCTTCCGCCGAAGTCGTCCATCCGCGAGATACGCGTCAACCAGAACCCCTTCTCCGCGCAGTATGATCGTCTCGGCTACGGTCGCGTTGAGGTCTTCACCAAGCCCGGCACGGACAAGTTCCACGGCTCCGCGCAGTTGAACGCCAACACTTCGCAGCTCAACACCGGCAACCCGCTGCTCAATCAGAACCTGCAGCCCGGACAGCAGACGATCAACGAGCCGCCCTACCATACGATCTTTTTCTTCGGCAACATTACCGGCCCGTTGACCAAGAGTGCCTCCTTTACGGTGGGCGGGTCGCGACGCCAGATTCAGGACAATGCCCTGGTGAATGGAACGATCGTCGCCAACTCAGCTTCGCCTACAACTGTCTGCCAGCCGGGCGACGCTACGTGCGCGGGCATCGGCTACCAGGCCGCGATCAGCGTTCCGCAGACTCGGTGGGACATCACGCCGCGCTTCGACCTTGCGCTGGGCGACAAGAATACGCTGACGACGCGGTATCAGTATGAATCGAACACGCAACAGAACAATGGCGTGGGCTCGTTTGTACTTCAAAGCGCGGGAAGTACAAGCAGCAGCACCGAGCAGGAGCTTCAACTCTCCGACACGCAGATCTTCAGCGGGAAGTTGATCAACGAGACCCGATTTGAGTACGGTCGCGACACCAGCAATATCGCCGCGAACAGCCTGGCGCCAACCTTGAACGTGCAGGGCTCCTTCACGGCGGGTGGCTCGGGCGCGGGATCGAGCAACGATCTTCAGAACCGCATCGAGGTGCAGAACTACACGTCGGTCGCCCTGAGCAAGAACTTCATCCGCTTCGGAGGCCGGCTGCGGCATACGTCCGAGACGAACACTACCACCAACGGCGCAAACGGCATCTTCACCTACAACAGCGTGGACGCTTATAGAGCAAACACGCCAAGCCAGTTCTCCGTCACCAAGATCAATAGCGGCGTAAACCTCGCCTACACAGACCTGGAGGTCTACGCCGAGGACGACTGGAAGGTGCGCCCAAACCTTACGTTTAGCTACGGTTTGCGGTACGAGGTGCAGAACTACCTTTCCGAGCATCATGATTTTGGCCCGCGCGTGTCGTTCGCGTATGGCCTCGGTAGCGTGAAGGGCAACCCGAAGACGGTGCTGCGAGGCGGGTTTGGCATCTTTTACGACCGTTTTCAGATAGGCAACGAACTCCTCACCGCCGAAGAAAACGGCATAAACCAGGTGCGTTCGGTCGCTGTTTTCCCGCTGGGTGCGGGCTCCAACGGCTGTTCGCCCAACAACCTGGCCGCGTGCCAAACTACGGTGGGCGGCGGCGGCAACCAGACGTATACCGCCAACCCGAACCTGCGCAGCCCGTACACGATGCAGTTCGCCCTGGGCGCGGACCAGCAGCTATTTCGCGGAGCGACCATCTCAGTTAACTATCTGAACGCGCGGGGAGTGCACCAGTTCATCAGTGAGAACATCAGCGCGCCCGTGCAGGGCACCGCGGTCGGCAATGCCACGCGCTCGGTCGCGGACCAGTTCCAATCCGAGGGCGTCTTCCGCCAAAATCAGTTGCTCACGAACTTCAACTTTCGCGGAAGTCGCTACTACTCCCTGTTCGGCTTCTACGCTCTGAACTTCGCGAAGTCGGACACGGCGGGCCCGACCTCCTTCTCATCCGTTCCCTACAACATCGGTGCGGACTACGGCCGAGCTACATTCGACACGCGCAGCCGCCTCTTTCTCGGCGGGAACATCTCCGCGCCTCATTATGTGTCCATTAGCCCGTTCATCATCGCCGCGTCGGGAACACCTTACAACATAACCACTGGCACGGACGTCTACGGCGACAGCATCTTCAACGGTCGGCCCTCGTTTGCGAACGGCGTCTCTGGCCGATGCACGGTAGCGAGCGACTTCGTCACGCCCGCCACAGGAAGCGCCTATACCCCCATCCCGATCAACTACTGCACCGGCCCTTCGCTCTTCACGATGAACGTCCGCGTTGCGAAGACCTTCGGCTTCGGCAAGCTGACAGATGCGGCCGCTGCAAGAGCGGGCGCGGCGGCACAGGGCGGACCTCCCCAGGGCGGTCCAGGGCGCGGCGGGCCCGGGGGTGGTCCAGGCGGCGGAGGTGGAGGACGCGGCGGCGGCTTCGGCGGCGGAGGCGCAAGTACCGGACGGCGCTACAACCTTTCGCTTGGTGCGCAGGCGCAAAATCTATTCAACTTTCACGACTACAGCACCCCAGTAGGAGTCCTCACCGCTCAGCAGAATGGAACCTTTGGACGGTCTCTTCAACTCGCCGGCGGACCCTACACCACCAACTCCGCCACGGAGAGGCTACAGGTCTTCCTGTCCTTCAACTTCTAAAGCAAATCGCAGTGGAGATGCCCTGCCCTTCTGGTTTGTCGTTCCCGAAGGGAATCTGCGTTTTCAGCCTCTACTCCATGAGGCAAAATGCTCTATGCAATGACCACCGTCTTCGGGTGCATAAACTCGCGCATCCCCGCTACGGACAGCTCCCGTCCGTAGCCCGACCGTTTGGTTCCCCCAAAGGGCAGGCGCGGGTCGCTGGCCACCATGACGTTAATAAACACCTGACCTGCTTCAAGTCCGGCGATAAAGCGTTGTTGCTCCGTTATGTCACGCGTCCAGACAGAAGCCCCAAGACCGTAGGGGGACTGGTTGGCGCATATAACAGCGTCCTCCAGATCGGTCACGCGGAAGAGCAACGCGACCGGACCGAAGAACTCTTCCTGCGCGATCGGAGTATTCCTTGGCAGTTCCGCAATGACCGTCGGCTCAAAGTAGAAGCCTTCGCCCAGCATCGGCTGTCCGCCCGTCAAGATACGTCCTCCCGCAGCGACAGCCGCCTCCACCTGAGTTGTAAGCCTATTGCGAGCCACTGCGCTCACCAGCGGCCCAAGGTCGGTCTCGGCAAGCATGGGATCACCGACGCGCAGCGCCTCCATGGCGGCAACAAAACGCTGCTCGAAGTCCGCATAGATGCTGTCGTGGACGAGGAAGCGTTTCGCCGCAATGCACGACTGGCCATTATTGACGCAGCGAGCGCGGACGGCAACCTCGACGGTGGTGTCGAGATCGGTCGAGGGCATGACAATAAACGGGTCGCTGCCGCCGAGTTCCAGCACCGTCTTCTTGAGCAGCGATCCAGCGAGAGCCGCCACCGCGCTGCCGGCCACATCGCTCCCAGTCAGCGTTACGGCCGCCACGCGCGGGTCCGACAATACGGCTGTAGTCTGCTCCACCTCAATCAACAGCGACTGGAAAGTCCCACGAGGAAACCCGGCCCGCCGCACCAGAGCTTCAATGACCAACGCGCAGTGGGGAACGGAAGGCGCGTGTTTCAGCAGGCCGACATTGCCCGCCATCAACGCGGGAACGAGGAAGCGGAAGACCTGCCAGAAGGGAAAGTTCCACGGCATGATAGCCAGCACAACCCCCATCGGCTCCCAGCAAACATAGCTGTCGCTGGCCTGCGTAGGGATGCGGATGGGCGTCAGAATCTCCGCCGCCTCGTCCGCGTAATACCGGCAACAGGCGGCACACTTCAGCGCTTCCTGCCTGGCGGCTTCAAAGGTCTTGCCCATCTCGAGCGTCATGGTGCGGGCGAGTTCGTCGACCTCCTCCTCAAGGATGGCGGCGAGCTTCCGCATCCAGATCGCCCGGTCTTCCACCGAAATCAGGCGGTAGCTGCGGGACGCCTCATGCGCCAGGGCGATCTTCGCTTCGAGGGCCTCCGCGGTGAGCGGCTCAAAGCGCCGGACCAGCTTGCCCGTGGCGGGATTGACGCACTCGATGGCCATGGCTATTCCATCGCGAGCCGCGCCAATGTCTCGGCAAGGATGCTCGTGCCGCGGGCGATGTCGTCCGGCGCGGCGTACTCGTCCGGCTTGTGGCTGACGCCCGCGCGGCAGGGAATAAAGATCATGGCGACGGGAGCGATCAGCGCGAGGAAGGAGCTGTCGTGGTACGCGCGGCTGATCATGCGCTTCGATGCGATGCCGCGTTCCGCACACACGGCGGCGATGGTCGCGACGATCTCCGCCGCGCAGGTTGTAGGCGCGTCGGCGTTGACGCACTTCTCCTGGATCGACACGCCGCGCCTGGTTTGCAGCTGTTCGATCTCCGCCCGCACCGCTCGCATCACTTCCTCGCGACGGACATGATCGATGTCGCGAATATCCAGATGGAGCACCACACGACTCGGCACGCTGTTCACGTTACCCGGAGAGACCTCCAGCGCGCCGACCGTGGCTACCGTTTCCGCGCTGCCGGATGTCTTGTTCGCCGCGAGTGTCAGCCGTTCGATCGCAAGGATCAGCTCCGCCGCCGCGCAGAGGGCGTCGCGGCGATCCGGCATCAGCAGCGCACCCGCATGGCCCCCAAAGCCCGTAATGGTGAAGTGGTATCCAGCCGGAGCCGCGATGGACGTTACGATTCCGATTGGGATGCCCTCGCGCTCAAGCAGAGGCCCTTGCTCTATGTGCAACTCCACCCAGGCATGGTAGTAGCCCTTGGCCAAACGTACGGTCTCAAGCGGACCCGTGAACTCCGCCGCCATGCGCACCTCGGAGAGCGTCTTCTGGTCACTGTCCACCATGGCGTCCGCCCGCTCAGGAGAAAGCACGCCCGAGAGCAGGCGACTGCCTAGGCACCCGATGCCGAAGCGAGTCGGCTCCTCGGACGTCAGCAGTAACAGCTCGATGGATCTGCGCGGCTTGAAGCCACTTTCCCATAAGCTCCGCATGGCCTCGAAACCGCCCAGTACCCCTACCGTACCGTCGTACATTCCGGCCTGCGAGATCGCGTCGATATGCGAGCCTGTGCCGATCAGTGCTAGCTCGGGCTCTTCGCCCACCCAGCGCATAAACGTGTTGCCGACGGCGTCCTCGCGCACCTGGAACCCCGCCGCCAGCGCCCGCTCCTTGAGCCACGCACGCGCGCTCCGGTCTTCCGGCGAGAAGACCACGCGCGTCACCGCCGTACCCTCCGGCACCGGCTCAGCCGAGGAGAACCCAGCCAGGGTCTCCAATTCGCCCATCAGCCGCGCCGCGTTGACTTTTGTCCGCATCGTCATCTCTTATAACTTACGCGAGCGGAGTCCGAGGACCGGTTGGCGTCCTTGTAGATCAGGTACTTGGCCGGAACCTTTCCCAACGCGCCGAACCACTGCGGACAAAACGGAGCCATCCAGATGAAGTCGCCCGCCGCGACCGGGTACCAGTGCTCGCCCAGCCGGTAGATCCCCCCGCCTTCGAGCATCAACAAGCCATGCTCCATCACATGCATCTCCACCTGGGGCAGCGACGCGCCGGGTTGGTAGGTCATCGTGTTCACGGCAAAGTCGAAGCTGGCATCCGCAGGAAGAAGGCTGCGGACCTGGACCGCCTCATCCCCCATCAACGCCGCGGAGACGATGTCCGACTCGTGCCCGACCAACAGACTTGGCGCGGGAAACCCTTCTGCCGGGACGTAGGACTTGCCGATCACCGCAACGCGCGTTCTTGCCTCGGCGCTGATCGCGAACGTGGACAATGCGGGAATGTAAGCGTATCCACCCGCAACGAGTGTATATCTATCAGCTTCAGTGTGTAAGACGCACTCGCCCGAAAGCACATACAGCAGGCACTGCGGTCCGGTCAGTGAAAGCTTGCCGCCATCTTCCAACTCCACCGTATATTGCGCAAATCCCGCCCCCGCTGCCGGTGCGATGTGCACGATCGCCACCCCGCCCACACGCCCGGGCAGAGCCGTCCGCACCCGCGTGTCCGGCGTTTGCAGCAGGTGGTCGGGCCGTCGCGCGCCGCGTGTCTGTCCAAGCTCGTGCATGGGTGATTGCTACCGACGATATCGTAGTCCAGCCAGCAACTCCATGCCCGTGGCGAGCGCCGCCTCTACATCGTCAACCAGAACGGTCTCATCCGGGTGATGGCTGATACCGCTCGGCGACCGTAGAAACAGCATCGCTGTGGGCACATACGGCGCAAGGATCATAGCGTCGTGCCCCGCGCCGCTGGTCATCGTGTCGCAAGCAAGCCCAGCGCGGGCAGCGGCTTCCAGCAGGCTCGTAATCAATGAAGCATCCATCGCCATAGCCGCCTGCTCATGCAGCAGCGTGATCTCGCAGGCCACGCCTCTGTCCTCGGCTTGCCGCCCGGCCATTTGCAGCAGCGCTCGTACCGCTTCGGTGCGGACCGCATCGTTCGCGTGCCGCAGATCGAGCGTAACGGCGGTCTCGCCCGGAACAATGTTGATCGCGCCCGGCTTCACGGACACCTGTCCCACCGTAGCGACCAGGCCCGGCGTCGCGCGCGCCAGACGCTCCACCTCCACCATCCACGCGGCGGCCGCGGCAAGCGCGTCACGACGCAAAGCCATCGGCGTCGTTCCCGCGTGGTTCGCCTGCCCGCTAAAACGCAAACCGTACCGGCTCTGCCCAGCAATGGCCTCCACCACGCCCAGCGGACGTCCAAGCGACTGGAGCACCGGCCCCTGCTCGATGTGGAACTCGACGAAGGCGAACGTAGCCGAATGCAGTGCGGCTTCGGCAAGCGCGGAAGGATCGAGGCCGAAGTTACGGACGGCCTGTGCAATCGTCACGCCTGCGGCATTCTGGCGAGCGAGCGCTGCTGCGTCAAGCTGCCCGGTCACCGCCAGACTGCCGAGAAACGGCTTGCTGAAGCGCACGCCCTCCTCTTCGGAAAACGCGATCAGCTCGATGGCGAACGGCAGCCGCTCCCCGTGCAACTGCTCAATCAACGCCAATCCAAGCAACACTCCCAACACCCCGTCGAAGGCTCCCGCATCGGGGACGGTATCGACATGTGAGCCAAGCAGCAGACGCGACGCATCGGGCTCTTCGCCCGCGTACAGCCCCCGCAGACTGCCAAGAGCATCAACGGTGACGGCAAGCCCCGCTGCCTCCATCCATCCGCGGAGCAGAGCGTGCGCCTCGTGCGTCGCGGGTGAGAGGAACAGCCGTGTGGTCGTGCCCGGCACATCCGTGAGGAGGGCGAGTTGGCGGCAGCGCGCGATCACCGTTTCGGCCCGTGTCATGCCTCGGGAGTCCGGCGAACCTTCGCTTCGATATAGCCGTGCGGCTCGTCAGTCGGGACGAAGATTTGGTTCGGATTGTCCTGACCGAAGCGTGAGAGATCGACCAGGAGGCAATGCTTATTCGGCATGGCCAGCTCGATCTCCGCGATCTCCGAAGCTGCGTTCAACGCACCCTCCGCCATCGCGTAGAGCGTCTGCTGTACGGACTTGCTGTCGTGCTCCGCAAAGGTGTGGAGCATGGTCTCGCGGATCGCCGAGCGGGTCGCATCGAAGTCGAGCGTGCTGCTCGTATAGCGCCACTCCGCCCGCAACGCCGTGCCGAAGAGCCGGTCCGTCGTCTCCGGCAAGGTCGTAAACTCGTCCCTTTGGAAGCCCTCAAACCCCGACTTCGCCGTCTTCAAGATGACGAGATGATCCAGCCCCGACCACACCCGCACCGCGCCACGCTGGTCGCACTCCACCCGCGTCGTCTGCCGTTCGTCGCTGCCGTGCATAAAGGCGCTCGGATGCGGTTTGCCGGCGATCGTCAACCGCTTCCATAGAGCGCTTTCAACGCGTATGGCAGCCGACACCACCTGCGCGTTGCGACTGAGGATCGCGGCGGCCAGCTCTATCGCATAGGCCTCCATCGTCGTCGCAGCCGAGCTTCGCGCCACGGCGTAGATCATGTTCTTCATCGTGTCCGTCGCGAGGATCGCCGCATTGTTGCCTTCGACGTACGCTGCCTGGAAGTCGCCTTTGATCAGGACCTCCACTGTCCACTCGCGTAGATCGTTGCCATGCGCGTGGCGCGTCACCTTCATCAGGCGCACACGCGATTTGCCGTACGTGTTCTCAGCCAGCTCGATCATTTAGCTTCCTCGATACGTCGTGTATCCATTGGCCGTAAGCAGCAGCGGGATGTGGAAGTGCTCCGCGGCATCCGCGACGGTGAAGGCGATCTCGACAAACGGGTAGAGCCCACGAACGCCAGTCTTGGCGTAGTAGCTTTCCGTATCGAAACGCAGACGATATGTTCCCGGCGTCGCGAACTCGGGAGGCGGGAGCAGTTGCTTCACACGACCATCAGCATCGGTCGACGCAGATCTTAGAATCGTCCAAGCGCCCGCATCGTATCGCGACAACGTCACCGGAACCTCTGTGGCGGGCAGACCAAGGGCCGTGTCGATAATATGTGTCGAGATGCCCATCCTATGCACCCTCCAGCCAACGCCGCAGCCGCAGCTGGGTAATCTGTCGCTGCTGCTCCGCCGCTTCGCGCAGCTCGGTTACGGGATCGTTGTGCATACGCAACTCCAGCATACTGAGGATCTCCGCCGCCGTTCGTCCGGAAGCGCAGACGATGAAGATGCGGCCAAACTTTGCCTCATAGCGGCGGTTTGCCTCGGCCAACGCCTGCTTCGCCGCCTCGTCCGATGTCGCTTGCGCCTGCTCCTTTGCCGACCAGCGAAGCGACTCCACCGTTGCCGCTTTTTGCGCGTGGCTATGCCCGATCCGCGGATGGCTGTCAAAGGCCTCTCGCCAGGCCGCTTCAGGTAACCCCCGCCAGACCGCGTCCGAAGCAGAAAACAAAGCCTCTTCCTCAGCAAACGGTCTCCTCGCTGCCAACTCACGCGCCCAGGAGGCCGAGCCGCAGCAAGGAAGGATCATCCGCGCGGCGTCACTTGGGCTGAGCGCGTTCCAACGCTCCAACGTCTCATTCATGCGCGCACTCCGACGAGGTCGCGGCCGCGCGGAAGTGCAGGGAAGCCGCCCCCGGCAAACACTGCCTCGCCCCGAAGATACGTCGCCCGCACCACGCCCCGGAGCGTCTCTCCCATGTAGGGCGAGACCGAATGCCGGTAGTGCAGGCCCTCCGCGCGCACAACAAACTCGGCCTCCGGATTGAAGACCACGAAGCTCGCCTCGCGTCCGGCCTGGAGGCTTCCCGCGCGTCCGCTCATCCCAGCCAGCGCCGCCGGAGCCGTGCTCATCCAACGGGCTACGTCTCCCAAAGTAAAGCCGCGCTGCACAGCCCTCGACCAAACCACCGGCAGCGCCAGCGAAAGGCTCGCGATCCCGCCCCAAGCCTCGTCGAACCGCCCCGTGCCCAGCCGTTTCATCACCGGCGGACAGGGGGAGTGGTCGGTCACCACCATGTCGATCAGCCCGTCGCGCAAAGCCTCCCAAAGCGCGTCGCAGTTGGCTGCGTCACGGATGGGCGGCGCGCATTTCAACAACGTGTTGCCATCCGCGACGTGCTCCGCCGCAAAGTGGAGGTAGTGCGGACAAGTCTCCACCGTCACCGGCAGACCCTCTGCCTTCGCCACCTTAATGTCCGGCAGCGCTTTCGCGGAAGACAGATGGACGATATGCAATCGGAAGCGGTACGTACGGCACAGCCCAATCATCATCCGGATCGCCGCCACCTCCGCCTCGTCCGGCCGCGACAAGAGATACGTTGAGTACCGCCGCCAGTTTGCGCCCTTGAGCGCGGCTGTCGCCTCGACGATCGGCCCCGCCAACTCCGCATGGACCAGCAGCGGCAGCCCCGAGGCCGTGATCGCCGGTAAAGCCCGCTCCAACTGCGCCGCGTCGATCATCGTGAACCCATCGCATCCCGGATGGATCAGAAAGCACTTGAATCCCGGCACACCAGCCTTTGCCAACGGCAGCAGGTGAGCCTGATTATCCGCGATCGCTCCGCCCCAGGTCGTCCAATCCACCCAGCACTGCCCTTGCGCCGCATCGCGCTTAGCCTCCAAAGCCGCAACCGTCGTCGTTCCCGGCAGGCAATTCAGCGGCATATCCACCAGCGTCGTATAACCCCCCGCCGCCGCCGCCCGGGTGCCTGTCCAAAAGCCCTCCCACTC
>CAXTUR010000006.1:35440-48319 GCA_964247455.1 uncultured Acidobacteriaceae bacterium
GGACGTGCGTATCGACCAGCCCCGGCAGGATTGCCGCCTCGCCAAAGTCCAACACCTCCATACCCTCAGGCAACGTCTCGCGCGCGCCCACTTCGGCGATCCTCCCGTCACGGACCACGAGCGCCGCCGCCCGTACACCCCCCGGCAGCACCACACGAGTTGAGACAAAGGCCTGTGCCATAATCTGAGTGTCTTCTACCATACCCCGTCACAAGGAAACTGGAACGGATGCAGGGCAATCCCACGTTTATGCGGCAGGCGATCCAGCTCGCAACGGCCAACGTCACGGCCGGACGAGGCGGCCCATTCGGCGCGGTCATCGTGCGCAAAGGCCAGGTCGTCGCCACGGGCGCAAACCAGGTCACCTCCACCAACGACCCCACCGCCCACGCCGAGATCGTCGCCATCCGCAACGCCTGCACCGCGCTCGGGAGCTTTGAGCTCGCGGGTTGCCATCTTTACACCTCCTGCGAACCCTGTCCCATGTGCCTCGCCGCGATCTACTGGGCGCGCTGCGACGCTATCTTCTACGGCAACTCCGCCGCCGACGCAGCCGGAGCCGGCTTCGACGACGCCATGCTCTACCGCGAGCTGTCCCTGCCCCATGCCGCCCGCATGCTGCCGCTCACGCCGTTGCTGCCCGAAGAGGCGCTCACCAGCTTTGCCGCCTGGAAGGCCCACGAAGCCCGCATCCCCTACTAACTGAGGCCGCATCATGGAAGAAACCATCAAGGTAGCCCTGCTGGGCTTCGGTACCGTAGGGAGCGCAGTCGCGCGTGTCCTCGCCGCGCGGCAGTTCCCCGGCATTACGCTTACGCACATCTTCAATCGCGGCGTTGCACGCAAGCAAGATTCGCTCGCCGCCTCCAGCGTCTCCGCCGATGTGGTCTGGACCGAGTCCATCGAGGCCATTCTCGCGTCGGACGCGGACATCATCATCGAGCTGATGGGCGGCCTTGATCCCGTCGAAGGATGGCTCCGCGCCGCGCTCGGCTCGGGCAAGTCCGTCGTTACCGCCAACAAGCAGCTCATCGCCTATCGCGGAGCTGCTCTTGCCCAAACCGGGGCCGAGAACGGGGTACAACTCCTCTTCGGCGCAGCCGTCGCCGGCGGGGTTCCGGTCATCACCGGCGTCCTCCAGGGTCTCTGCGCCGACCGGATCACGCGCCTCTCGGGCATCCTCAACGGCACCTGCAACTTCATCCTCAGCCGCATGGAGACCGGCGGAACCTACGCGGCAGTGCTTGCCGAAGCCCAGAAAGCTGGGTACGCCGAGGCCGATCCCTCCGCCGATGTGGACGGCTTCGACGCCCGCGCCAAGCTCTGCATCCTCGCCCAGGTCGCCATGCGCGTCGAACTTGACCCCGACACCATCGCCACGCAGACCATCGCCTCCGTCCAGGCCATCGACTTCGCCTACGCCAAGGAACTCGGCTGCACCATTCGCCAAATCTCCCGCGCGGAGCTCGACGGCGAGCTCGTCCACGCCCGCGTCAGCCCGATGCTCGTTCCGTTCTCCTCCCCCATCGCCTGGTCGCACGGCACCCAAAACACCGTCGTCACCACCGGCCAGTTCGGCGGCGACACTGTTTTCTCTGGCCACGGCGCGGGAGGCGATCCCACAGCCATCGCCGTCGTCTCCGACCTCCTCGCCGTCGCGCAGAAGTGTACGACGGTCCGCCTGCCCATCGAGCGGCGCCAGGTCACCGGCGACTTCCACGCCCCCTACTATCTGCGCTTCGTCGTGGACGATAAGCCCGGCATCGTCTCCGCCATCTCCGGCGCACTGTCGAAGGTAGGTGCCAACATCGACTCCATTCTTCAGCGCCCCGGCTACCCCAAACACCGCCTGCCGTTCGTCGTCACCACCGAGCCCTGCTTGACCTCGACCATCGAGCAAGCCGTCGCCTCCATCGCCGCCATGGACTGCATGCTGGAGCCGCCCCTCTGCCTGCAAATGCTGGTAGTCGACGACAAGGCCGAGGACACAGAATGATTCACCGATTGAAGAATCCATCTCGACCGGAGCGAAGCATGGCGGGGCGGCGTCCGTACCTCGCTTTTGCCCTCGCTTGCGTCATTTGCGCGTTCCTTCTCCACGCCACCGTTTTCCTGCTCTACGCTCAAACCGTCATCACCGTCCCTAACCCGCCCAACACGCCCGCCACCTTATCCAAACATTACGTCGTCCTCGTCTCCCTCGACGGCTTCCGCTACGACTACCCAAAGAAATACGGCGCGCCCCACCTGCAAGCCATGGCCGCTCACGGAGCCAGTGCCCCCGACGGGATGCTGCCCTCGTACCCGTCGCTCACCTTTCCTAACCACCTCTCCCTCATCACCGGCCTCTACCCCGAGCACCACGGCATTGTCGCCAATACTTTCTTCGACCCGGCACGCGGCGCGACCTACAGCTACATCAATCCAAAGACCGCCACCGACGGCAGCTGGTACTCTGGCACCCCGCTCTGGGTGTTGGCCGAGCAGCAGGGGATGCGCTCCGCGTGCCTCTTCTGGCCCGGTTCCGAGGCCGAAATCCAGGGCAAGCGCCCCAGCTACTACCTGAAGTATGACGATAAGCTGGACGACACCAAACGTATCGAGCAGATCGCCGCGTGGCTGGCCCTTCCGCCGGAGCTGCGGCCACACTTCATCACCCTCTACTACTCGAACGTCGATCACGCCGGCCACACCTACGGCCCCGACTCCGACGAGGTCCGCGCCGCCGTCCACCACCTCGACGATATGATCGGGTCCTACAAGAAAAGCTCGCCGCCACCAAGCTGCCGGTCGACCTGATCGTCGTCTCAGACCACGGTATGGTGACGCTCAAGCCCGATCCCGTAACGCTCTCCGAATTCGCCAACCTAGGCAGCTTCCACACCGAAGGCGGCTTGCTCTACGCCGACGACCCCGATGACGACGAGGCAGCCGGTGACCTGTACGACCAGTTCAAGGCCCACCCCGACCCGCGCTTCTCCGTCTACCGCCGAGCTGAAGTTCCCACCGCGCTGCACTTCGACGGCAGTCCTCGCGAAGGCGATCCTGTTATCATCCCGAACGGTGCCTACACCATCCGCGCCAACGCCCCGGTCGCCGGTATCGAAATTCGCTCCGCCCCAAAGGGAGGCCACGGCTTCGACCCACACACCATGCCCGAGATGAAGGCTATCTTCTTCGCCGAAGGCCCGGATGTTCAACCAGGCACAGCGCTACGCACTTTTGAGAATATTGGCGTCTACCCATTCTTGACGCAAATGCTTGGTTTGAAGACTGCAACAGTCGACGGCAAGATCAATCCGCTCCAGAATGCACTGTCCGCGGTTGCGAACAAAAGCGATCCCGTTGTGGGTCCCCGCGTTATCCATATTGCTAATCCAAAGGTCACAAAGGAAGCTCGTGCCGCGAGAGTGTCGGGAAGCTGCATTGTCATAGCTTGGATAGAACCCGACGGAAGAACGAGTCGCATCCACGTAGCTAAGTCTCTCGGATATGGACTCGATCAGAACGCGATGGAAGCGGTCAGCAAATATCGCTTCAAGCCCGCCATGCAGAATGGCGTACCCATCGCGGTCGAAATCAACATCGATGTGCATTTTCAAAATAACGACTAGGCTAGTACTTCGGCAGCGAAGGATCGATCTTCTCTGCCCAAGCCAGAATCCCACCGGTCACATTGGACACATTCGTAAATCCAAGCCCCTTCAACTCCACCGCCGCCTTTTGCGAACGCGCCCCGGACTTGCAGTGCACCGCGATCTCGCGGCTCGTGTCGCCCAACTCGCCGGCCCGCTTCGCTACGTCGCCTAGCGGAAGCAGCTTCCCGCCCATATTCACGATCGCGTACTCATGCGGCTCGCGAACATCGAGCACCAACACGTCTTCATTCGCATCCATCTTCGCCTTCAGCGCCTCGACCGAAATCTGCGGCACGCCATCGATCACGTTCCCGCCGCCGACCGCCTGATGCGAAGCCACTTCGAGCGGCCCGGTCGAAGTCGGCGGTGCAATGCCGCAGAACTGGTCGTAATCGATCAGCTCCGTCACGGTCGGGTTCGGCCCGCAAACCGGGCACTCGGGATTCTTGCGCAGTTTGAGCGTGCGGAAATTCATCCCCAGCGTGTCGATCAGCAGCAGCTTGCCGACGAGCGGCTCGCCAATGCCGAGAATCAGCTTAATGACCTCCGTCGCTTGGATCACGCCGACCAAACCAGGCAAAATCCCCAGAACGCCGCCCTCCGCGCACGATGGAACTAATCCCGGAGGCGGCGGCTCCGGATACAAGCAGCGATAGCAAGGACCGGCTTCGGTCGCAAAGACGCTCGCCTGGCCCTCGAAGCGGAAGATCGAGCCGTACACATTTGGCTTGCCGGTCAGCACGCAGGCGTCGTTCACCAGATAGCGTGTCTGAAAGTTGTCCGTGCCGTCGGCGATGATGTCGAAGTCCTTGAAGAGGTCGAGCGCGTTCGCGCTGGTCAGCATGGTGTTGTACTTGACCACGTTCAGCTTTGGGTTCAGGCCCTTGAGCATGATCTCGGCCGAGTCCACCTTCAGCTTGCCAACAGTCGCGGTCGAGTGGATGATCTGGCGCTGAAGATTACTGTCGTCGACCGTGTCGAAGTCGACCAAGCCAAGAGTTCCGACGCCCGCCGCCGCCAGATACAGCGCCAGCGGCGATCCCAAGCCGCCCGTGCCGACGCAAAGTACGCGCGCCGCCTTGAGCTTCCGCTGCCCTGCCATACCGACCTCCGGCAAGATCAGGTGCCGCGAGTAGCGAGCTATCTCGTCATTAGTCAGCTTCGGCAGCTCAGTGGCAACCGGCTCTTCGAGCATGGTCGGCGTTCCTCCCGCAATCGACGGAATGATCGTCAACTCGTCCCTGTCCGAGACCGGCGTCTCCTCCTTGGCGGGCAGGTAGCGGATATCGTCGTCGTTCAGATACAGGTTGACGAACGAGCGCAGCTTTCCCTCGGCGGTGTAGAGGTGCTGCCGCATCGCCACGTGTTCGGTCACCAACTCCTCAAGCGAAGCGGCGACGGTCGGGGCACTGGTCGTAACAGTCTCCAAACCGCCGGTATAGCTACGAAGCGGCGTTGGGATGAAGATCTTCATGCGGAAACTCCTTGGGTCGCTGATAACGCTTCAGCCGCTGCTTTGGCTGCCATGACGATCTCGATCGGCTCGTCGAGGAACTGTTTGTCGTCCTCGCCCGTGCCGGTGAGGCGGAATGAGTTGGTGGTCGCCGCTTTGCCGCCAGCGACCGCTGTAATGATGTACGAACAGCCCATCCAATGCGCTTCGGCGATATCGGTCGAGGACCACTGTGCCGGATGATCGGGATGCGAATGGTAAAAGCCCACAATGTCCAGTTCCAGTCCGCGCGCTTGTCGCTGAATCTTGACGAGTTCCTGTGGGGCGATGTGGTAACGATTATGGGCCGAATCGGTGCGCGTGTTGCCGGCGCGGACGATCTGGACGACGCGATTGCCCGCCTCAGGATCGTGCTTGCCGAGCAGAACGCCGCAACACTCGTGCGGATAGGTCTCTTCGCCGTGCGCGCGCAGGGCTTCGTACTCGTTGAAGTGAATGGTCAGCACGCTACTCCTCCGTCCAGAAGCGTTCGCTCATATACTTCGCGCCGGAGTCGCAGAGGATTGTCACGATGACGGCCTCGCGTCCTTCAGCAGCCGCGCGTTCGGCCACCTGCACCGCCGCCGCGACCGCCGCCGCTGCAGAGACGCCGACCAGCAGGCCTTCGCGGCGGGCGAGAAACTTGGCCATCTTGTAGGCGGTCTCGGTTGCCATCTCGATGTTCTCGTCCGCGAACGTGGCATCGTAGATCGGCGGAACGATGGCCGTCGCCATGTGCTTCAGGCCTTCAAGGCCGTTGAAGGGCGAATCCGGCTGCATGGAGTAGCAGCGTACGCGGCGGTTCAGCTCGCGCAGGCGGCGCGTGGTGCCCATAAACGTCCCGCTGGTGCCGAGCGCGGCGACGAAGTCCGTCACCTGGCCTTCGGTCTGCTCCCAGATTTCATTTCCCGTGGTGCGATAGTGGGCCAGCCAGTTTTGATCATTGCCATACTGGTCGGCGTAGAAGTACTTGTCAGGCTCGTCGGCGATCATCTGCCGCGCCTTGCGGATTGCACCGTCGGAGCCTTCGTCGGGCTTGGTCCAGACGACTTCAGCACCGTAGGCGTGGAGGTACTTCTTGCGCTCCGGCGAGACGTTCGACGGCATACAAAGGGTGACGGGGAAGTTGAGCGCCGCGCCTAACATGGCGTAGGCGATGCCGGTGTTGCCGCTGGTCGCGTCCAGCAGGCCCCGCCCGTTCCCGAGCAGGCCACGACTCTGGGCATCCAGAACGATGGATGAGGCCGCACGGTCCTTCACCGATCCGCCGGGATTCGCCCACTCCGCCTTGCCGAGGATTTGCACGCCCGGCATCTTCTCGGTAAGCGTGTCAAGACGCAGCAACGGAGTATTCCCAATGCGGGCGAGAATGCCTTCGCCGAGGGCCTTGGCGGTTGCGACCATTGCTTCGTTTGCTCCTTTGCCGTGGGCGCGTTTGAAACGGCCTCGACGAATGTGCGACAGTTAGGTGCAGCAGTCAATCCGAGTCTAACTTATGGCAAAAAAACCGCCCGTCCGCTCTTTCAACGATGTTCTGTCCACGTTGGGCACACAACGATTCGATGTCGCTCCGGCGCAAGAGGGTGCAAGGCGGACGCCGGGAGCTTTCCAGGTGCGCAAGTACGGGTGCGCGGCGGAGATCGCCGACGCTGTGGATGGCGGAGTGATGCTGTTGGCCAAACCGGGCTTCCTGCTGGGCGGGGAGATTAGTCGTCTGCTCGATCGTGGATATCAGAAGTTCCTCAGGACGAGCCGCTTGGAGATCCCTGCGACCGCCGAGCACCTGCGCGCCATCCATGACTTCAGCCAGGAGCTGAAGGAGGCGAGCGGCGCAATCAGCTTGTATAATGAGAGTCTCGGCACGACGAGCGACCGCTACGAGTACGACCGGGTGAAGGGTCGCGAGTAGATCGTTCTTCGCGAAGCAGATGCGTGCTAGGGCGCGGTGGCCAGCGATTTGAGCCAAGGCTCGAGTTGACCTGTCTGGCGAAGCAGATTGATCCGATTCTGCTCAAGCTCAAAGCTAGTGTTGATCAGCGTAATAGCGCGGTCCTTCGAGGCGATGCGGGCGGTCTGCTCGTCCTTCGGATTGGACTGGCGGCTCTGGAGGTTGCCGTTTCCGGCTTGCAGCTGGATGAGCATCGCGTCAAGCTGCTGCTGGGCGAGCTGCTGGTCGAGTTCGGCGATCTCGGTGCGGGCGGAGAGCTCAGCCGTGGCGTGCGTCAGGCGGAGACGGCCGTCGAGGAACTGGTCGCGCTGTTGGTCGGCCTCGCGGAGAGCGCGCACGGCGTCGGCGGCAGACTGACGGGCGCGGGCGCGGTGCGCGGCGTCGAAGATGGGCAGCGTGATCTGCACCCCGATGGAGGCGTTATTGTGCTGAAAATGGTTGTAGTACTGACTGTAATTGTTGTAGCTCGCAAAACGGTTGTACTGCGCGCCGAAGCTGACCTGCGGACGAAGGTCGTAGTGCGAGTCGCCTCGTGCCTGCCGGCTGCGGGATGCGGCGCGATCATAGGCGGCAAGGATGCCTGGACTATTAAGCGGGGCGGGCAGCATCACTGGCTTGACCCAGCTCCCGTTAGGCGGAACGCTGTTTGCGTCGGTGATGAGCACGTCTTCCGGCAGACCGGTAAGGCGGGCGAGATGGGCTCGGTCGTACTCGATGCTGTCCTGATTGTGGAGGACAGCCAGGCGGATCTGCGCGTTCGTCAGCCGTACGGTGGTCAGGTCGATCGCCGCGTCGAGCCCCGCATCGAGACGCTCCTGCACAATGGTGATGAGCCGGCTTGAGGCGGCGCCCTGCTCGGAGAGGGCGGCGGCGCGCTGGAGGTCATGGTCCAGCGCGAGGTAAGCGACGGCGGCCTCTTCAGCGGTGGCGGCGCGGGCGTCCATCAGGGCGTAGTTGGCGGCCTCGAGCGCCAGCCGGGCGGAGCGGATGTAGTCGCGCTGCGAGAAGTTGAAGACCAGTGATTGCGCGCTGAAGTTGTAGATGGACGGCTGGCCGACCGGAAAGCCATAGGAATAGCCGAGCCCCGAGCCACCAACGATAGCCGGGATGAAGACGTCGTGGGACTCTTCGAGCGCGGCGCGGGCGCGGTCCACGTCGGCCTGGGCGATGGCCACGCGCGGGCTGTGCTTTAGCGCGAGATCCACCGCTGAGGTGAAGGAGAGCTGGGCAGGAAGCGGCGCGGCGGCGGCACACAAAAGGCAGAAGAGGACGTGGGTGAGAGTCTTCACGCTAAGCCCTCCCCATGGCTTTACGGGCCGGCGCGTAGTTGGGCGCAAGTTGGAGGGCGGCGGCGTATTGTTCGCGCGCCCCGGCCGCGTCTCCGCGTTGGGCGAGCAAGCGGCCGAGCTGCACATGGACCTTGAAGGCTGGCGCGGCCTCGGATTTGTTCGGCGAGGCAAGATAGAGGCGAAGCACCTTCTCGGCAAGCTCGGGAGCGCGGTGCGCGTCGGTGAGGATGCTGGCAACGTCCGCGAGCACAGCGGTGTGGTTTGGGTCGGCGTCGATCGCCGATTGTAACGCTTCCACGGCCTTGTCGGGTTGGTTCCGGCGCTGGTAGAAGTTCCCCAGGTCGGCCCAGTTCTCCGGAGTGCGCTTGGCAGCCAGAGCGAGGCGGAACTCGACTTCGGCGGCGGCCTGGTCTTTGGACTTCTCCGCAATCAGGGCGCGAAGATGGTGGGCGTCCGAGGCCGAGCGTGGCTCCACCGTAGTGGCGAGACGCTGGGCTTTTTCGAGGCCGCCGCCGACGATCGATGGCGCGGCAATGTAGAATTCGCCCAGTGCCTCTGCCGCGGCCATGTTGGCGGGATCGAGCTCTACCGCTCGTTCAAAGGCGGCGCGGACTTTCTTAGCGAGGGAAAGGCCGGAGAATGCTCCTGCCTTCTCCGCTTTCTGGCCATAGGCGCGGCCTAGCCACATCTGGTTATTGCTATCGTTCGGCTGCCGAGCGGCGGCTTGTTCGCACTGCGGAATCGCCGCGTCGGCCAGCTCTTCGGACAGGAAGACGCGGCAGAGAAGTTGATGGGCATGAGCATCGTTCGGGTTCTGGGTGAGTGTAGTTTGGAGGAGCCGGGTGGCTTCTTCGGCGCTACCTTGCTGGAGTGCGCGCTCGGCCGGCGTTTGTACAACCTCCGCTGCGTGAACCGGAAGCGCGATCAAGACGAGCAGCAGCGCCCTGCAAATTACGATCATGAGACCGGACGGACTTCCAGCCCGTCGGTGAGATCGCGGTTGCTGGTTGCGCCGAGCGCGACGGAGTCACTTTCCCCTAAACCGCTCGTGATCTCGACACGTTTTAGGTCGACGACGCCGATCTGCACCGGAGTGCGGACCAGCTTCTTATTGACCACGCGATAGACGAAGTTGTTGAGGCCTTCGGTGTGCAGAGCTTCGCGCGGAACGCTGAGGACATGATCGCGCTGCGACGTGGTTACGGTGACCGTAACGTTGGTGTTGGGCAGCAGATCGCCCTTCGCGTCGTCGACGGTGATAAAGCACTCGCCGACGTTGCGCGTGTTGTAGGTGATGATCGTGGTGGGCGCACGGAAGATGTGCCCATGCCAGGTCTGGTTGGGCTTGGCGTCCCAAACGATCTTTACTGGCTGGCCGGCGGCGAGCTGTCCGATCTCCGGCTCGTCAAAGTAGGCGCGGATTTGGAGCCGGTTCAGATCGGCGATATCCATCAGGTCTTCGCCCGCTGGCACAAAGTCGAACTGCATCACGGGAACGGAGTACACTGAGCCGGCATACGGTGCTCGAATATTGATGGTCTGAAAATTACCGTTGGCGGCGGCGAGCGAAGCGCGGGCATCGGCCAACTGCGCGGCGGCACGGTTACGATCGGTCGCGCTATAGCGGCCTGATGCGCGCTGTTGCGTCTGTTGCAGCGAGGCTTGCGCGGTGGCTTGACGTTGCCGTGCGGCCTCCACTTCGCTGGCGGACGCGGCCCCTTTCTGCTGGAGCAGCTGGAGGGCCTCCAGGTCCTTGTCCGTCTGCTGCACCTGAAGCTGGTATCGCTGGAGGTCGGCGGCGAGGGCGTTGCGCTCTTCCTGGGTGCCGCCCTGGCTAAGATCGGCATTGGTCGCTTCCGCGGACCGCAAGGCGGCATTTGCGGTGGCAATGCGGGAACGGGCGTCCGTGTCGCTCATCTGCACAAGCAGCTGGCCCGGCCGTACCTTGCTTCCCACATCGACCAAGATCTTCTGGACGACGCCGGCGAAAGGTGCGTGAGCCTGAAACTCGTCGACCGGCTCGACCTTGCCGTTGGTGGAGACGGTACGCAACAGATCCTGGCGGCTAGCGGCGGCGACGCGGACCTGAACTGCTTCATGCGAGGGCGATCGCGAATAGAGGAGGAAAAGAACTGCGGCTACTACGGCCAGGCCGCCCCACACCACCACCGAACTATAACTCTTTTGTATTGGTGGCATGGGTCCGTGTTCGTCGCTTAGTGTATATGACGCCTCCGCACAGGAAACGAAGCATCATTTTGCGGCCGGCGTACACCGGAGCGCAAGCAACTCGATCTGCAGGCCGCCATACATCTCGTGCTGACTTTCGGTAAGCCGGAAGGCGATGTCGAGCGTCATGCCGGGTTCCAGGCCGAGCGCGGCGCAGTGCGAGGGCCAGTGGAGAGCACGGCTCCAGCCAAGTGCCCGGAGCTTGGCCGCGCCGCCGACCTGGGTAAGTTGGAGGCAGATGTGTTTCTCCTTCAAGATGCGGACAGGGGCGGCAAGCGTGACGGCGCGGGCGAGAAAGACGGGCTCGCGGTGCCCTTTGCCGAAGGGACCGCAACGCGTGAGCCAATGCCAAAAGGTGGGGGTGATCTCGGCGAGGGAGATCTCGGCGTCGCAGTGCAGCTCGGGACACAGGAGATCGAGGGTGAGAGCATCGGAGGCGTGGGCTGTCATGCGTTGGCGCAGAGCAGGCAGGTGAGCGGAGGGCAGGGAAAAGCCGACCGCATGGGCGTGTCCGCCAAAGCGGGTGAAGATCTCGGGCTCGCCGGCGTGGGCGGCGGTCAGGGCGTCCAGCAGATGAAAGCCGTCGATGGAGCGACCCGACCCGTGTGCCTGACCCTCCTCATGGGTGAGGACAAGTGCCGGGCGGCCGGTGCGGTCGACCACGCGCGAGGCGAGGATGCCGAGGACGCCGCGGTGCCACGCTGGGTCCTCCAGGATGATGCAGTCGGGCGGCAGCTCGCCTTCGGCGTCACGCAAGACCTCGATGCGCGCTTCAATGGCGCGGAGAGCGTCGGCTTCCGTATCGCGGCGATCCTGGTTGAGGCGGTCGAGTTTCCCCGCGAGAGTGCGGGCGCGGACAGGATCGCGGGTGAGGAAGAGCTCGATCACATCGTCGGCAATGTCCATTCGACCGGCGGCGTTGATGCGCGGGGCGAGGCGGAAGCCGACCTCCATAGCAGACGGTGAGCGGTCGAGCGGGAGTTTGGCGACCTCCATCAGAGCGCGGAGACCGGGCTGCACCGGGTTGCGAAGCTCACGAAGACCAAGCGCGGCAAGGATGCGGTTTTCGCCGAGCAGCGGAACGGAGTCGGCGACGGTCGCGATGGCAACGATCTTCAGGAAGGAGGGAAGGATGACGGTGCGAAGGCGGGTCTGCTGCTCGGGTGTAGTTGCGGCGGCGGCAAGCAAGGCGTGGGCCAGCTTGAAGGCGACAGCGGCTCCGCACAAGCTCTTGAATGGATAAGGGCAGCCATCCTGCGCGGGATTGATGACCGCCAGAGCCTCCGGCACACCAGCCATTCCGTCCGGAAGGTGGTGATCGGTAACGATCAGGTCGAGGCCGAGCGCCTTTGCTTCAGCGGCGGCGGCAAAGGCGCGGATGCCGGTATCGACGCTGATGACCAGGCGGATGCCTTCTTCGGCGGCGCGGCCCAGGACGGCGTTCTGCATCCCGTATCCCTCGCGGATGCGGTGCGGGACGTGCCAGGTGACTTTGGCTGGCTTGCCAGGTGCCGCGATGCGCTCGATTGCGGTCTTCAGAAGGACCGTGGCAGTCGTGCCGTCCACGTCGTAGTCACCGTAGATGAGGATGGGCTCTTCGCTGGCGACGGCCTGCTGAATGCGCGCGACGGCGACGTCCATGCCCAGCATGAGCATGGGGTCATGGAGGTCGTCGAGCGACGGATGGAAGAAAAGCGTCGCGGCGGCACGGTCCGCAATGCCGCGTCCGACGAGCAGATGGGCGATGACGTAGGGACAGTCGAGATCGGCGGCAAGCCGGATGACGGTGGCTTCATCGGCCGGTGCGGTCACCCATTTTGGTTCTGGCCGTACAGCGAGCGTCGCCACAGTAGAGCTACTCGTCGCGGTCGCGGTCGTCGACGATCACCCCGGCGAGGTCGGTGACGCGCTCCATCAGCTCCTGGAAGCGGTCGTACCACTCCGTCGTGATCTCGACCAGGAACATGACACCCTGATGCGCGAAACCGAGCTGCAGGTAGCCCGTCTTGCCTACATGGCGGACCAGGCGCTCCGCGTCGTCGAGGTCCGCGCCGTCGTCAGGATCTGGATAGCTGTGCTCGCGAAGCTGCTCAAGCAGCAGGGCCACGTCAGGTTTCTCAAGCACCACATCGCTCATGGTGATGAACGGAACGCCAGCCGCCTTGGCGTGCTCGACAAAAGTCTTCCACCCGTCGGGGTCATCCTCTTCGAAGAGAACCGTGGGAACCTCTTCGGTGACGTAGCCGTTGAACCGGCGGAGGCCGTGTCCGGCGATGAAGGCCA
>CAXTUR010000007.1:0-26872 GCA_964247455.1 uncultured Acidobacteriaceae bacterium
TCGACACCTACTTCGAGGGCGACCTGAGCGCCCCCAAGGCACACTTCCAGCCTATGGCCTGCCAGCACTGCGAGAACGCCGGCTGCGAGCTGGTCTGCCCGGTGGGCGCGACGGTGCATACACCCGAGGGGTTGAACACGATGGTGTACAACCGCTGCGTGGGTACCCGCTACTGCTCGAACAACTGTGCCTACAAGGTGCGGCGCTTCAACTTCCTGCTCTATGCCGACTACGACACGGAGAGCTTAAAGTTTATGCGTAATCCGGACGTTACCGTGCGGTCGCGCGGGGTAATGGAGAAGTGCACCTACTGCGTGCAGCGCATCGAGACGGCGAAGATCGAGGCCGACAAGGAAAACCGCGCAATCCGCGACGGCGAGATCATCACCGCCTGTCAACAGGCCTGCCCGACCGACGCGATCATCTTCGGCAACCAGAACGACCGTCAAAGCAGGGTGGCTAAGCGCAAGGCGGAAGAGCGGAACTATCCGGTGCTGGCCGACCTGAACTATAAGCCACGCACCACCTACACGGCTGGTGTGATTAACCCGAACCTGGAGCTGGCATAGATGGCAACCAAAGTTCCTCTTAACGATCCGATGATCGACCCGCGCACGGGCGAGTACGCCGTCATAGCGCCGGGCCATAACTTCAAGTCGGTCACGCAGAAGATCGCCGGCATCGTGCTCACCTCAAACACGCCGCTCGGCTGGTTCTTTGGCCTGACCGTCGGTGCGGGTGTAGCCACGGGCGTGGTGGTCGGCATCACCTGGCTGTTTCTCAAAGGCGTCGGCATCTGGGGCGTGACCATCCCGGGTGCCTGGGGCTTTGCCATCATCAACTTCGTCTGGTGGATCGGGATCGGCCACGCGGGCACGCTAATCTCGGCCATCCTTCTGCTCTTCAAGCAGACATGGCGCAACTCGATCAACCGCTTCGCCGAAGCGATGACCATCTTTGCCGTGGTCTGCGCAGGCACTTTTCCGCTGATCCACGTGGGGCGGCCGTGGCTGGCGTACTGGCTCTTTCCTTATCCGAACACGATGAACCTTTGGCCGCAGTTCCGCAGCCCTCTGGCCTGGGACGTCTTTGCGGTTTCGACGTACGCAACCATTTCAATCGTGTTTTGGTACATCGGCATGATCCCCGACTTCGGCACACTGCGCGACCGGGCTACCATGCCGCTGGCGAAGGCGTTCTACGGCATCCTGTCGCTTGGCTGGCGCGGCTCGACCCGGCACTGGATTCGGTATGAAACGGCGTCGTTGCTGCTCGCCGGCCTGTCGACGCCACTGGTGCTTTCGGTGCATACCGTCATCTCGTTCGACTTCGCGGTGGCCGCGCTTGCCGGCTGGCATACGACGATCTTCCCGCCGTACTTCGTAGCTGGCGCTGTCTACTCAGGGTTCGCCATGGTCATTACCCTGGCTATTCCTATCCGCAAGTTTTACCACCTGGAAGACTTGGTCACGCTGCGTCACCTAGACAACATGGCCAAGGTGATGCTCGCGACCGGCTCGATTGTGGCCTATGGGTACGCCATGGAGGTTTTCATGGCGTGGTACTCGGCCAGCCACTGGGAGTTCTTTATGATGTGGAACCGGATGTTCGGGCCGATGGGCTGGGGCTACTGGATTCTCATCCTTACCAACATCGCCATTCCCTTGACGACGCTTTGGTCACGGAAGCTGCGGGTCAATGTGGGCTACCTCTTCGCGCTTTCCTTTGTGATCAACACGGGTATGTGGTTTGAGCGCTTCGTGATCGTGGTCACCAGCCTTTACCGCGATTATCTTCCGTCGAGCTGGGGAACCTACCGCGCGACCAAGTGGGACTACATGATTTACATCGGGACCATGGGCCTGTTCACCATGCTGTTCTTCCTGTTTGTGCGCTTTCTGCCCATGATTCCCATGTCCGAGGTGCGCATGATGCTGCCGCAGACCAAGATCCATCCCCGCAGCACGGACTCCGAGACGGCGATAGAGGAGGCGGTCTGATGCCACCACGCGAAGGAATCTACGGCCTTATTGCCGAGTTCAACACCCCGGGTGAGCTAGTCTACGCCACGCAGCAAGCACGCACGGCTGGCTATCGCCGCATGGAGTGCTACACACCCTATCCTGTCGAAGAGGCGGCCGAGGCCTTGCACTTCCACAAGAACCGGGTGCCCATGGTTTGCCTGATCGGTGGGGTAATGGGCCTGACCACGGCTTACCTGATGCAGACGTGGATTAACGTCTGGGCTTATCCGCTGAACATCGCGGGGCGTCCGCTTTTTTCCTGGCCCGCCTTTATCATCCCGGCGTATGAGTGGACGATTTTATTTGCCGGACTTTCAGCGGCTTTTGGGATGCTTGGGTTGAACGGGTTGCCCCAGCTGTATCATCCCGTCTTCAACGCGCCCAACTTCCGCAATGGAGCGACCACGGACAAGTTCTTCCTTTGTCTCGAAGCGACCGACCCGAAGTTCTCGCTGCTTGACACGCGGGACTTTCTTGAGAAGTTCCCGGCGGTCTCTGTCGTCGAGGTGGACCACTAATGATCATGCGCAAAGCCATCATCGCCCTCGGTACGGCGGCAGGGTTGGGCTTGCTGGCCGGCTGCCGGCAAGACATGCACAATCAACCGAAGTTCATACCGCAACGTGGAACCACCTTCTTCGCCGACGGCCGGTCGTCCCGGCCCCAGGTCGAAAACACCGTGGCGCGTGGGCAGCTGCACGAAAATAGTTACTTCGAAACCGGGCTGATTGGCGACCACGAGGGCGACGGAATGCCCTTTCCAGTGACTCTGACCGTGCTTGAAAAGGGCCAGGAGCGATATAACGTGTATTGCACCCCTTGTCATTCGCGCGTGGGTAATGGCGTAGGCATGATTGTGCAGCGGGGATACGCGAAAGCGGGCAACTTCCACACGGCCCGGTTACAGGCGGCACCGCTCGGCCACTTCTATAATGTGATCGCGAACGGTTATGGGGCAATGCCGGATTATTCGGGGCAGATCGCTGTGGCAGATCGCTGGGCGATTGTGGCCTATATTCGTGCCCTCCAGCTCAGCCAAAGCGCGACCTCCGCCGACGTGGCGGCGGGCGCGCACGTGGAGCCCCTCTCCTCCATCGCGGAACAACAAGGGTTTGCGCCTACTTTTGCAGACGAGTGGACGCTGCCGCCAACGGCCGTCACGGGAACACCTTCCGATCAGCTTTATGTTCTTCCGGGAACAGGTGCCGCCCTGCCGACAGGCCCTGGCCCTGCGCCAACAAGGACGCCGGCACCCGATCCCACGACAGCGCTGTCGAATCACTCGCGAAGCGACCGGACGAGTCCGCCGCCAGCGAACACAACCAGCAATAATCAGCCGCAGCAATAATCTAAATTATTGAAAACGCGGCGAGAGGCGACAGCATGGCATCGGGACAGGAACAACACGGAGTAGGCGGTACACTTCACACGGCGCTTCACGGACCGCGCGTGCTGCCGTCGGTACTCAGCTCGCCGGAGCTGCTGGGCGCATGGCGGACGCGGGCGCTACTCGTCTGCGCGGTTGCCACGGTGGCGTCGTTGCTGTTTCTGCTTGAAGGGCACAACGGTGCTCGCCATCTCCTTCGCGCTTATCTTATGGGATATGCGTTGGCGTTCGGTCTTGCCGGCGGCGGTCTTGCGATGCTGATGCTACAGTATGTGTCGGGTGGAAAGTGGGGTCTGCTGTTGCGCCGTCCCCTTGAAGCTATGACGCGCACCTTTCCTTTGGTCGCCCTCCTCTTCCTTCCCATCGGCGTGCTGATGAAGCACCTCTACCTGTGGGCGCGCTACCCGACCGACGCAACCACAACCAGCGCTTTAGCAAATCACTGGATCACCCAGGAAGAGGCGTTGGTCCTGCATGCTAAGCGCGCGATGCTTAGCCCGGGTGCCGCTTGGGTACAGACTCTGATCATCTTCGCCGTCTTGGGTACCTTCACCTACCTCCTGAATCGTTGGTCGCTTGAGCGCGACGCAGACCCCGCGCGGGGCACCGAGCCGAGCTTTGAACGGTGGCGCATCCGCTTCGAAAACCTAAGTGGCATCGGCATTCTTATCTATGTGATCTTAATGACGGACGGCGTGATCGTCTGGATCAAGTCCCTCGACATCGGATGGTCGTCCTCCATTTACGGCCTGCAGTTCCTGGTTGGACAAGGCTATTCCGTGCTGGCGCTCGGCATTCTGACGGTCATCCTGCTTTCGCGCGTCGAGCCGATGCGAACGCTGCTGCGGACTACCGAACAGCACGACCTGGGCAAGTTCGCCTTTGCGTTTGTGATGCTTAACATCTATCTCACCTTCGCCGAGTTCCTGATCATCTGGTCGGGAAACTTGCCGGACGAGATTCCGTGGTACCTGAACCGCATCCACGGAGGATGGTGGTACATCTGTACCGCCGACTTTGTCTGCCACTGGTTGATCCCGTTCTGCCTGTTGCTTTCGCGGGACCTCAAGCGGGACAAGCGGCGCATGGTGGCGTTGACCTGCTTCATGTTGTTTGCCAGAGCGCTCGACATGTTCTGGCTCATTGAACCGAACTTCAAGGATGCGGCCGGCAATCTCCACCTCGCCGGGAACTTCAGCATCCTTGCGTACATCACCGTCCCCGTGGCCGTGCTTTCATTGTGGGGAGCGTACTATCTCACGCAACTCAGCGCGCGTCCCTTGATCGTCGTCAACGATCCGCACCTTGAAGAGATGTTGGAGGCCGAACATGCCCACTAATTACAACAACCGCAGCAGCAATCGCGGCAACGACCGCCATGAAGGCGATACGTTGAATCCCGCTCCCGAGCCACATGGCCACGGGGGTCCACGCGACCATGACAACCCGGGCTACGAGACGACCGACGTCAATGTCAGCGGTGTGGTGGTCTTTCTCTCGGGCCTGTCGCTCTTTGTGCTGGTCTTCTTCGTCTTCTGCTTCGGCATGGGCAAAGTGATTAACAACGCGCTCGAGAAGCTGGACGGCCCAGTTACGAAGTGGAACCAGCTGTCGGCCTTTGCGGGAGCCGCGACAACCGGCGGCAAGCGGCAGGATCTCGCGACCAATCCGGAGATGCAGCAGAAGAGTCTGCAGCAGATGACCAAGGAATTCCCGTCACCGAGGCTTGACATCGATGATGGCAATCAGGCCACGGCCGATCTCCATGCGCGGGAAGATCTGTTGCTCGATCACTACAGCTCCATGCCGGGCCAGCGGGCGATCCGCATTCCCATCGACCAAGCCATGGCGGAAGTTGCCCAACGTGGGCTGCCTATGGCGGCAAGCGGACCGGCCGCAAGCGAATTGGCTGAGTCGGGAACGCCCGGTATTCAGGTCCCCTTGACCATAGGCTTTGCCCGGACCGGATACGAATTGGATCAGATGGAAGCGCGGGCTCAGAAACTGAGCTACGGCAAAGCATCTGGAACGGAGCACGCCGAGTTAAAGATCGGGAAGTAAGCGGCTGTGGTCTAACTGAATATGAGGACGAGAGGAAATACCATGAGCAAGAGAAGCGCACTACGGAGGGCGATGATCGGCGTAGCAGTTCTCTGTGCGCTGGCCGTGCCGCTGAGAGCGCAGGTCTCAAGCTATGGCGACAAGCAAAGCGGAGAGAACGCCGGGGACCAACTTCCGCGTGTGCTCCAGCAGGTCGGCGTTGCGCAGCACCTAAATCAGCAGCTTCCGCTCGGCTCCGCGTTTGTGGACGAGACGGGCAAACCGGTTCGCCTCGGCGACTACTTCGGCAAGCATCCTGCCATCCTCTCGCTGGTCTATTACAACTGCCCCATGCTGTGTTCGGAAGAGTTGGACGGGCTTACCGGTGCGCTCGAGATGGTGCGGCTGACTCCGGGCAAGGACTTCGAGATCGTTGTCATCAGCATCGACCCGAGCGAAACGCCCGCCGACGCCACGAAGAAGAAGGCGTTTTATCTGAAGCGGTATGGCCGGCCGGAGACGGCGGCAGGTTGGCACTTCCTCACGGGCCAGAAGCAAGCGATCGACGCGGTAACTGGGGCGACGGGCTTCGGGTATGTCCGCGTCCCTGGACCAGACGGCCGGTTGACGCAGTTCGCCCATGCCAGTTCGATCGAGATTGTTACTACGGAAGGCAAGCTGGCGCAATACTATCTCGGCGTGGAGTATTCGCCGAAGGATGTGCTCCTCGGTCTGATTGATGCCTCGGGCAACAAGATCGGCACCCCGGTCGCGAACATCTTGACGTACTGCTACCATTACGATCCGCAGACCAATAAACACTCATTGATCGTTGCGCGGGTGGTGCAATTCGGCGGCATGGTGACCATGGCCGGACTTGGCGGATTTATTTTTTTGATGTTCCGGCGTGATCTCCGGTTGGGACGGGAGCACGATCTGACCAAGCTGAATCCGTCTGGCCGGAACCTAACAGGCCGGGGTTCGACCAAAAGAGAGAACGGATAACGATGCATATTAGTCCAGTATTGTGGGAGTTCCTGACAAAGTGGTTGACCGCTTCCGCGCTCTTTCCGCGCGAGGCGTCCACCATCGCGCCGTATGCGGACGCGCTTTATTTCTTTCTCCTGCTCGTTACGATCTTTGGCGTGGTCCTGGTTGGCGCACTGATCTTCGGCTTTTCCATCCGTTACCGGCGCGAAAAGCATCCCGTGGCGACCCAGATCGAGGGCTCGACGCTGCTCGAAGCCACGTGGACGATTATTCCACTGGGCATCTTCCTTATCTGTTTCGTCTGGGGTGCGTTGCTCTACTTTCGCATCTACAATCCGCCCACCAACGCCATGAACATCTATGTCGTGGGCAAGCAATGGATGTGGAAGGCCGAGCATCCGGGCGGCCAGCACGAGATTAATGCGCTCCATGTGCCCACCGGGCGCGCGGTCCAGCTCACGATGATCTCGCAGGACGTCTTTCACAGCTTCTCTGTGCCGGATTTCCGGGTAAAGCGTGAAGTCATTCCAGGCCGCTACACCACAGTCTGGTTTGAGGCTACCAATCCAGGTGTCTACCATCTCTTCTGCACACAATATTGCGGAACCAAGCACTCGGGCATGATCGGTGAAATCACGGTGCTCAAGCCCGAGGATTACCAGAAGTGGACACAGCAGTCGACCAGTGGCATGTCTCTCGCGCAGAACGGCGAGCGGCTCTTCGCCAGTATGGGCTGTAACGCCTGCCACAACGGGACGGCGGCGGCGCGGGGCCCGAGCCTGGCGGGTGTTTACGGTGCCAAGCTACAGCAGGCAAACGGCTCCCAGGTTCTGGTAAACGATGCCTATCTGCGCGATTCCATCCTGAATCCTTCGCAGCACGTGACGGCGGGCTATGCGCCGATCATGCCGACTTATCAGGGTCAGGTGAGCGAAGAAGGACTCATCGATCTGGTCGAGTACATTAAGACGCTGCAAACCAACTATCGTGTTCAGCAGACGCTGAATACCTCGCAATCCGATCAAGCGGCGCCAACAACGCCGGGAATGGTGAAGCCATGAGCGCATCGACAACCACGATTTTAAACCTCCCCGACCAGACCACCGCCCAGATACCGAAGCGGAATTACCTGAACGCGGAGCATGGACTGCTCAGCTGGCTGCTGACGGGCGACCACAAGCGTATCGCGATGCTGTATCTCATCTCGATCACCTTCTTCTTTTTTGTTGGAGGCGCGTTTGCCGGTCTCATCCGGTTGGAGCTGCTGACACCGCAGCCCGATCTCGTCGCGTCCGACACGTACAATAAGTTCTTTACGATGCATGGCATTATCATGATCTTCCTGTTCCTGGTGCCATCGGTACCGGCCACCCTGGGGAATTTCCTGATTCCGATCATGCTCGGCGCGAAAGATCTGGCCTTTCCCAAGATCAATCTGCTGAGCTGGTACCTCTACATGGCCGGCGGCACCTTTACTCTGGCGGCTCTGGTACTCGGTGGCGTGGATACAGGCTGGACTTTCACTACACCTCTTTCGACTCACTACCTGAACACGCACGTGATCACGGCGGCCACGGCAATCTTTATCGCGGGCTTCAGCTCGATCTTTACGGGACTGAACTTTATCGTGACCATTCACCGGATGCGTGCGCCTGGCATGACCTGGTTCCGGATGCCACTCTTCGTCTGGTCGAACTATGCGGCTTCGATCTTGATGGTGCTCGGTACACCGGTGCTGGCCATTGCCATCGTGCTGGTTGCGCTCGAGCGCACGTTTGGCATCGGCGTCTTCGATCCAACTAAGGGTGGCGATCCGCTACTCTTTCAACATCTCTTCTGGTTTTACTCGCACCCAGCCGTATACATCATGATCCTCCCGGGTATGGGCGTAATCTCCGAGGTAATCAGCACCTTCAGCCGCAAGCGCGTCTTCGGCTACACTGCCGTCGCATTCTCATCGGTGGCCATCGCGCTCTTCGGCTTCTTCGTGTGGGAGCACCATATGTTCATCATGGGCGTCTCTAACTACTCCGCCCTGGTATTCTCGTTGCTCACCATGCTGGTAGCTGTGCCATCGGCAATCAAGATCTTCAATTGGGCGTTCACGTTGCAGCAGGGTTCGATCACCTTTGAAACGCCGATGCTCTACGCCTTCGGCTTCATGGGCCTGTTCACCATTGGCGGTCTGACGGGCGTCTTCCTCGGCTCTCTCGGCATGGACATTCACCTTACCGAGACTTACTTCATCGTCGCCCACTTCCACTTCGTCATGGTGGGCGGTATGTTGATGGCGTTTCTCGCCGGCATCCACTTCTGGTGGCCTAAAATGACGGGCAGGATGTATCCCGAATCGCTGTCGAAGCTTGCGGCGGTCGTTACGTTCATTGGCTTTAATCTCACCTTCTTGCCGCAGTTCATCCTCGGCTACCTCGGGATGCCGCGTCGCTACCACGCGTATCCGCCGGAGTTCCAGGTGCTCAATGTTCTGTCCACGGCGGGTGCTACGGTGCTCGGTGTCGGGTATCTCTTACCAATGCTCTACTTGGCATGGTCCCTGAAGTACGGTGCTATTGCCGGGAACAATCCGTGGCAGGCGACCGGCCTTGAGTGGCAGATTCAATCGCCACCGCTGACGGAGAATTTTATTGAGGTTCCCGTGGTCGACCATGAAGCTTACGATTACGACTGGCTGGCGCACAAGACTACGCACGAGGTGACCACCGTTGGCTAACGTCATCTCACATCCTCATACGCACGAGACGGCGCTTCATGCGGAGCACGAGCACTTGGTGCTTCCGCAGCACCGTCATCATTTTGAGACGGAGGAACAGCAGCGGGAGGCAGCGAGCTTCGGCATGTGGCTCTTCCTCTTGACGGAGATCATGTTCTTTGGCGGTATGTTCTTTGCTTATCTGCTGTATCGCAACTGGTACTATGACGCGTTTGTCGTGGCGTCGAACCAGCTAAGTATCCCACTGGGAGCAACCAACACGGTTGTGCTCATCGGATCGGGGTTCTTTATGGCCCTCGGAGTCTGGGCGGCGGAGGTAAAGAATAAAGGCCTGCTCGTCATCTTCCTGATCGTTACTACCGTGTTGGGCGCCGTCTTTCTGGGGGTTAAAGCGGTGGAGTACCACGAGAAATGGGAGAAGCATCACATCCCGGGTGCCCACTTCGATGTATCGGAGTTTGTAAATCCCCATGCTTACGGACTAAAGGAGACACCCCTCGCGCCGGATATGGCCCAGCGGACGCAGGTGTTCTTCTTCTTGTATTTCGCGATGACTGGAATGCATGCGCTGCATATGATCATCGGCATCGGCATTCTTTTTTGGCTCACATGGAGGGCTCACGTAGGGGAGTTCACGGCCGGCTATGTGGCTCCAATCGAAAACTTTGGCCTCTACTGGCACTTTGTCGATATCGTCTGGTTGTTCCTGTTTCCCTTGCTCTACCTCATCAATCGTCACCCCGTATAGCCTTCGCGGGATGAGAGACTATCAGAACTAAGGAGTAAGACAATGGCCGACTCAGGCGACGCCTCGAACGTGACCAATCCGGAGCATGGCGAGCATCGTATTCTCACCCCGCTCAACTACGTCTTCGTCTTTGGCGCCCTTTTAATTGGCACCGCGATTACAGTTGGCGCGGCGTACATTGACCTTGGCGTGATGAACCCGATCATCGCCCTTGCCATCGCTTCGCTGAAAGCGACGATCGTTATCCTGTTTTTCATGCACGTCAAATATCAATCCCGGCTGATCAAGATGACGGTAGGCGCCGGCTTTTTTACCTTCATCGTTCTAATCGGAATGACGCTGAGCGATTACATGAGCCGCGCTTGGGGCCTCTGGTAGCTTTGACCAGATCTCTTGATCTTATGAAAGCGCCGTCCTGAACTATGAATTGTCCGCTGCGGCTCGAGTAGCCTAGAGGAATGCCGGATTCGAACTTACACGGGCTGGATCAAAGTTTAGCTAAACTGGCGGAGAACCCTCGCGTCACCGTGCGGCGTGCCGGGACACCTGATCCCGTTGGAAAATGCGTCGTCTACTGGATGCAGCGGGCCGAGCGCGGACGTGACAACCACGCGGTTAATCTTGCTGTAGAGATCGCCAACACGCTCAGCCTTCCACTCGTGGTGTACTTTGCCGGGATTTCGAATTTTCCTCACGCCAACTTGCGACATTACGTCTTTCTGAATCAAGGGTTGCCGGACATCGAATCCGATCTCGCAGAGCGCAATGTTAGCTTCGTCATGCGGAAGGCGCCGCACGAATCGCACGAGCGGCTATTTGCCGATGTCCAGGCCGCAATGGTCGTCGGGGACGAGAACCCGATGCGCGAGCCAGAGCGTTGGCGGCGCGAACTTGCCGAAAGGCTCCGCATCCCGTTCTGGACAGTGGATACAGATGTCATTATCCCGTCGAAGTTGATCGAGAAGGCGCAGTATGGGGCCTACACTATCCGTCCGCGGCTCTACAAGCTGCTGCCGGAGTACCTCAAACCTTACGACAATCCGAAGGCGGAGCACGCCTGGCAGCGTCCCAATGGTTTCCATTACGACTCCGTCCATGAAGACATGACGGCAGACTGGAAGGACTTCGACCGGTCGGTTGCGCCCGTGCCTGAATGGAAGGCCGGAATGCACGCCGGATTGGTCAGGTTAGAGACGTTCACCACGAAGATGCTGCCCGAATATGAGCTGCAGCGCAACCATCCTGAAGCGGACGGTACGTCGTGCATGTCCCCCTATCTTCACTACGGGCACCTGGGGCCGCAGACGATCGCGCTCGCGGTGGAGGCGGCGGTGAAAGCCAATCCGACGCTTCAGTCTGCGCGGGATAGCTACTTCAACGAGCTGATCGCATGGCGAGAGCTCGCGATCAACTTCGTCAAATATCAGCCTAACTACGACACGGCAGATTGCGCCGAAGAATGGGCCAAACGCTCCATCGCCGAGCACGCGCACGATGAGCGGGACCACCTGTACACGCTCGAGCAGCTTGAAGCCGCCGAGACCTACGATGAACTCTGGAATGCGGCGCAGCTCCAGATGATGCGGCATGGCTGGACGCACAACTACATGCGTATGTATTGGGGCAAGAAGATCCTGGAATGGACACCCGATGTTGAGACCGCGATGAAGTACACGGTCTACCTCAATGACAAGTACTTCCTGGACGGGCGAGACCCAAGCGGCTACGCGGGCATCGCGTGGGCGATCCTGGGCAAATTTGACCGGCCCTGGAACGAGCGGCCCATCTTCGGCAAACGCCGGTATATGTCTGGCGCGTCGACAGGCCGGAAGTTCAACTCGAAGCTCTATATCCAGCAGATGTACGCGCTGCCCGGGGGCGGTGCTCGGCCGGAGCTGAGGCTGTCCTGATCGCAAGCGCGTCAGATTGATGGCGGTCGACTAGACTGACTCAGAGGGTTTGGCGTGGCTTTGTATCTGGTGACGGGCGCGGCGGGCTTTATCGGATCGCACCTTGTCGAGGCTCTTGTGGGTCGTGGAGATGCGGTGCGCGGCTTCGACGACTTTTCAACCGGTCGGCGCGAAAACTTGACGGACCTGCCCGATCGCTTTGAATGTGTCGAAGGCGATCTGCGCGACGCGGCGGCCGTGGCTCGGACCTGCGTCGGGGTCGATGCCGTCTTCCATCTGGGCGCGCTGCCAAGCGTTCCGCGATCGGTCAAAGAGCCGCGGCCAAGCCACGCCGTCAACCTTGATGGGACGTTCAACGTGCTCGAAGGAGCGCGCGTGGCGGGAGTACGTCGCGTTATCTATGCGGCGTCCAGCTCAGCGTACGGCAATCAGCCGGGTTTTCCCCGCACGGAATCAATGACGCCCCAGCCTCTGTCCCCGTACGCGGTGCAGAAGCTGGCTGGAGAGCTGTATATGCAAAGCTACTGGCGCGTCTATGGATTGGAGACGGTCTGCCTGCGCTATTTCAACATCTTTGGGCCGCGGCAGGTGCCGGACTCGCTATATTCGGGCGTCATGGCGCGTTGGATCTTGCAGATGATGCGCGGAGAGCGGCCAACGATCTTTGGCGATGGAGAGCAGGGCCGCGACTTTACCTTTGTCGCGAACGCGGTGCAGGCAAACCTGCAGGCGCTTGACGCACCGGCGGAGCGTGTAGCGGGCTGGGTCTTCAACGTGGCCATGGGCGAGCGGCATACACTCAACGAGACTTACCGGCTGCTGGCAGACTTGCTAGGTTACCCACAAAAAGCGGTGCACGGGCCGGAGCGCGCCGGCGACGTTCGTGACTCGCTGGCAGACATCTCAGCGGCTTGCGATGGCCTCCGTTATCTACCGTCGATCGGATTTGAAGAAGGATTGCGGCGGACCGTGGACTGGTACAAGAGCGAGTTTAGGATCGGGCATGAGTAGAGGGGTCGACGAGTGGCTGGGCCGGGTTGCGGACCGTAGCCTGCGGGTGGGGATAGTCGGATTGGGATATGTCGGGCTCCCGTTGACGCTCCTCTTCGCAGGGGAGGGCTTCGGCGTGACCGGCTTTGACACCGATCCCGCAAAGGTCGCCATGCTCAACGCGGGCCAGAGCTACATCCACCGGATCGAGCCGGAGCATATTCGCGCGGCTCAGTCCGCGGGGTTTCACGCGACGGTTGACTTCGCCGAGGTTGCAACTGTCGACGCTGTTCTAATCTGCGTACCGACACCGCTCCATGACGACCATACGCCCGACATAAGCTTTGTGGTATCCACGATGGAGGCGATCGCGCCACATGTGCGGTCCGGCCAGCTGGTGGTGCTGGAAAGCACGACCTATCCGGGAACGACCGAGGAGATCGTCGTCAAGATCATAGAACGGCACGGCGGACATGTATTGCGCGACGCGCCCGGCAGCGGTCCTAACCGCAGGTTCTTCGCCTCCGCTCAGGATGACAGTTCACTAGGAATTATGGTGGTGTTTTCCCCAGAACGGGAAGATCCCGGGAACATGACCGTCCCACGCCGCGAGGTGCCGAAGGTGATTGGCGGCGTGGACGAGTGTGCGACTAAAGCGGCCGCGGCGCTCTACGGAGCGGTCTTCGATAGGACGGTGACCATGTCCAGTCCGGCCGCGGCAGAGATGACGAAGCTGCTTGAGAACATCTACCGTTGCGTCAACATCGCCCTGATCAACGAGTTGAAGCAGCTTTGCCTCGCCATGAACCTCGACATCTGGGAGATCGTGACGGCGGCGGCGACCAAGCCGTTCGGATTTCAGCCATTCTATCCCGGCCCCGGCGTGGGCGGGCACTGCATCCCGGTCGACCCCTTCTATCTAAGCTGGAAGGCGCGGGAGTTCGGTGTGGCGACGCGCTTTATCGAGCTGGCGGGCGAGGTAAACGAATCGATGCCGGCTTATGTCGTACAAGCGACAGAGCGCGCTCTCCAACGTGAGGGAATCCTGTTGAGAGGCGCGAAGGTGCTTGTTCTCGGCGTCGCCTACAAGCGCGATGTGGACGATCTGCGCGAGTCACCGTCGCTGCGAATCATCGAGCTGCTGCAACGCGGCGGCGCGGCGGTACGGTATAACGATCCTTATTTTCCCGTTGTCGGGCGGGGACGGCACTACGACCTACAGATGGAGTCTGCCTCGTTGGACGATATAGCGGAGTATGACTGTGTGGTGATCGTGACAGATCACACCGTGTATGACTACGAACGGATCGTAGCGAACGCGCGGCTGGTGGTAGATTCGAGGAACGCGACCAAGTCCATCCAGGGAGCCGACGCGGCGAAGATCATTCGCTGCTAAACCCATGGAGGCAAGCGGCCACAGAGCCGTCCGGCGCGCGCGGTAACCCTCTGGCATTGGCCAGTTCTCTCCAGCTCCGCGTCTGCTGACCACGTTGAGGGGACGGATTTGGTGCGACTGACGGCTACGCTTGCCTTGGCCCGGAGTGCGGCCGCGCCGTGCCGGTGGCTGAGAGCTTTGCTGCCTGTGTTGGCTCTGCTGGCTGTGCTTACGACAGGGCGAGCAACAGGTCAGCTGGCCGCCGAGCACCGGCAGGCGGCTCACACGGTGCGGGCGCAGCGCTTTCTTGCTGGGCGCGCCACCGGCACCGCACAAGGAGCCGCTGCTCTCGACGCGGCCAGGCGGCAGCACCTGGCGTTGATGGCCAGTCAAGCCTTACATCCAAACGTTTCGCTCAGCGGTACATGGCAGCCGCTGGGTCCCTCGCGGATTGCCAGCGCGACATACGGCGACGTGACCGGGCGAGTGACAGCTGTCGCCATCGATCCGGCAGACCCGACCGGCAACACGGTATACCTCGGAACCACCGGCGGAGGCGTCTGGAAGTCGACCAACGCGGCGGGGCCAAGCGGCGCGACGAGCTTCACACCCCTGACCGATGCGATCTCCGCCTTCAACCCCAATGCGGGCGCGGCGGCCATACCGTCGTTGAGCATCGGCGCGCTCAGCGTGGCAAATGGCGTCGTGCTGGCTGGCACGGGCGACCCTAATGATGCTACCGACTCATACTACGGGACGGGTTTGCTGCGCTCGACCGACGGTGGATCGACTTGGACGCTGAATCAATCCTCGAACGATGGTGTGCTGCTCGGCAACCATAGCTTTGTCGGGCTCGGCTTTGCGGGATTCGCCTGGAGCAGCACGACGCCCGGGCTGGTGGTGGCTGCGGTCTCGGAGGCTCTGGAAGGAACGATCACGGGTGCGGTCGATCAGACAACAAGCGTATTAGGGATCTACTACTCGAACGATTCGGGCGCGAACTGGCAGATGTCGACGATCTCGGATGGACCCAACCGCACCGTGCAGACACCGTCGAACGGCAGCACGGGTCCAGGCAACGCGGCAACGTCGGTGGTCTGGAACCCGGTACGGCGGCAGTTCCTAGCGGCGGTGCGGTACCACGGCTACTATGCCTCGCCGGACGGCGTAACCTGGACGCGGCTGGCGGCCCAGCCCGGTGTGGGACTGACCCAGGGAGCGTGTCCTACAAACAATGCAACTTCAGGAAGCCCAACCTGTCCGATCTTTCGCGGAGCGTTGGCCGTACAGCCGGATACGGGCGACACCTTTGCGCTCACGGTCGACGGGCAGGATCAGGACCAAGGTTTGTGGCAAGATGTCTGTGGGCTTTCGGGCTCGGCCTGCAGCGGGGCGATAAGCTTCTCCAATCGCCTGCCGTCCACGCCTTTGGAGGTGGGAACTGGCACCACACCCACCCGCATTCCTGAGTCCGATTACACAATGGCCCTTAGCGCCGTCTCGATCGGAGCGGGCGGCGGGACGCCTGACACACTGCTCCTCGTCGGGACGGACGACCTCTATCGCTGCACCCTTGCGAATGGATGCGTCCTCCGCAACACCACCAACGCAAGCAATGCCTGCACCCTTCCAGCTGGAGTGGCTGGGTCACAGCACGCGATCGCCGTTCTAGCCTCGTCTACGCTCCCTCTCGTCTATGTGGGAAATGACGGCGGCTTGTGGCGTTCGACGGACGGCGTCAACCAGCAGCAGGCGGTCTGTTCGGCGGACGACGCTACGCATTTTCAAAATTTGAACGGCGGGGTGGGATCGCTGGCCGAGGTGATCAACTTCGCGCA
This sequence comes from uncultured Acidobacteriaceae bacterium, assembly GCA_964247455.1. Classification (GTDB taxonomy): domain Bacteria; phylum Acidobacteriota; class Terriglobia; order Terriglobales; family Acidobacteriaceae; genus Edaphobacter. Next base: position 16,034 of record CAXTUR010000007.1, read on the forward strand.
GCACCCCACGGACGCCGGAACGCTGTTGGCCGGCTTTGGCGCGAACGGCAGCGCGGGCACGGGTTCTGCGGCGAGTAGCGGCCCCTGGACGCAGCTTGCGCCGGGTGAAGGAGGAACGGTCGCCATCGATCCGGCCAATCCGGCAAACTGGTACGTCTCGACTGGTCCGGGCGTCAGCATCGCGCAGTGCCCCCACGGGGCGGCCTGTACGGCGGCGGATGTAGCGGCGGCTACGCCCATTGCGCTCCCGCAGGTCTCGTACGACGCCTCGCTCATCGATCCACCGTGGCTGATCGACCTCTTGGCTACGAGTGAGTTGATCATCGGAACCTGTCGCGCCTGGCGAGGGCCGGCAACCAGTCCGGCTTCGTGGAACTCCGGAGACCAGATTAGCGCGATGTTCTCCGGAGCGCAGAGTAGCCGATGCGTTGGAGGGGTGAACTCCCCGGTGCGGTCATTGGCAACCGGCGGGCTTGCAAGCGGCGCGGCGGCGGCGCAAAACGCCGGGTCCACCGTGCTCTACGCTGGGATGGCGGGTGCGGCGTATGGCGGAAGCGCGGGTGGGCACCTCTTCTCCACCCAGGCCGGAGCGACGGCGGGAAGCGGAACGAGGTGGACAGACCTGGCGACATCCCCAGTCGTGGGAAGCGGCAATTCCAACTTCAATCCAGGCGGCTTTGACGTGTCTTCGGTCGCGGTCGACGCGCACGACACCACCGGCCAGACGGTCTACGCGACCATCATGGGCTTTGGTCTGGCGGGGCACCTCTATCGCTCGACGAACGGTGGCGCACAATGGACTGACATCAGCAGCAATCTGCCAGGAGCCCCGGCGAACAGCGTGGTCGTCGACCCGGGCGACGCCAACACCGTTTACGTCGCTACGGATACTGGGGTCTATGTCACGCAACAGGTGACGATGTGTGCGAGTACAAACTGCTGGAGCGTCTATGGCGTCGGGCTGCCGAATGCACCGATTGTCCAGCTTCTCGCCGGTGGCGGGATTGCCGGCGGCGGCGCAAACGGCCAGCTGCGGGCGGCCACCTATGGGCGCGGCATTTGGACGCTGCCTCTGCTCACGGCTGCCGCTCCGGCCGCGCTGGCGGCGATGTCACTGGCGCCTCCTTCGCTCACCTTTGGTGCGCAGCCAGTTGGCACCTCTAGCGCGGCGCAGACCATCACGGTGACCAACACCGGCAACGCCGCGCTCTCGGTCATCTCGGTGGTGCCCACCGGCAACTTTACCGAGACCAACAGCTGCGTCGGCGCGACGGTCGCGGTGAACGCCACCTGCACCGTCCAGGTCAGCTTTCTACCCGCGGCGACCGGCGCGCGCACGGGCTTGGTGACGATCTACGGCAACGTCGCGGGTGGGCAGGCGGTGGCAACGCTCTCCGGCACGGCCACGCCGGGTGCGACCATTGTGCTCACCCCGATCACCGTCAACTTCGGCATCGTCACCGTGAGTGTGACCTCGGCGGCGCAGAACGTGACCATCTCGAACACCGGCGGCAATCAAGCCATGCTGACCAGCGAGACGGTAACGGGAGACTTCCGCATCTCGGCGAACACCTGTGCCGCGACCCTGCCGCCCAGCAGCGGCTGCACGGTGGCCATTGTCTTCAAGCCGACAGCCTCGGGTACGCGGACGGGTCTGCTGACGGTGACCGACTCCGCCGGAACGCAGACCACCGCGCTGAACGGCACCGGCTCTTCGGGCGCGACTGACACCCTGGCGCCGCTTAACCTGACCTTCGGACCGCAGCAGATCAACACCACGAGCCCAACGCAGAACGCGACGCTGACCAACGCGGGCGACACGGCATTGACGCTGATCTCCGGGCAGATCACCAGCGGCGACTTTACCGTGACCAATCGCTGCGGCAACTCGCTGAACGGCCATGCCAGCTGCGCTCTGGCTGTAGCGTATGTGCCGAAGAATGTCGGCGCGGAGACGGGGGTGCTGACCGTAACGGACCAGTTCCGCAGCCAGACCGTGCTGCTGAACGGCTTCGGCCTTGCGCCGCCGGGGGTGTCGCTCGCGCCGGTCGGGCCGCTCAGCTTTGGCGCACTCGGAGTGGGCGGCACCAGCAACGGGCAGACCGTGACGCTGACCAACAATGGCGGCGTCACGCTGTCGGTCGCCAGCATGGTCGCGACGGGCGACTTCGCCATCGCCAGCAGCACGTGCGGCGCTACGGTGGCGGTCGGGGCAGCTTGCACGCTGCAGGTGGTCTTTAAGCCGACATTAGGCGGTGCACGGTCGGGCGCGATCACGGTGACCGACAACAGCCCGTCCTCGCCGCAGACGCTCGCGCTAACCGGCACCGGGGTGGACTTCTCGCTGTCCGCCGGAAACGACTCGGTGACGATCACCAGCGGCTCGTCGGCGGTGTATTCCCTGCTGGTCACCTCGGCGGCCGGCGTGCCCGGGACGGCTGCGCTGACGTGTACCGGCGCTCCCATCAACGCGACCTGCCTGGTCGTCCCGGCTTCCGTGCCGCTCGGGGCGGGGACGGTGACCGCCGTGGTGACGGTCGCAACCGGCGTGGCCACGGCGGTCATCGAGCGCGGACCGAGCCGTGTCTGGCTGGCGCTTCTGCTCCCGCTAGGAGCCTTGTGCCTCCGACGGCACCGAAGCCTGGAGCGTCTGCTAATCATTGTCGTGCTTTGCGGTCTCGGGCTGGCTGCCGGATGCGCTTCCGGACGTACGATCCCCGACATCCCGACCGTCGCCGCTCCGTCCACCCCAACGCCGACGCCGAAGGGGACGTTCACCATCGTCGTCTCAGGCACAAGCGCCGGGCTGACGCGTACGCAGAACCTGACCCTCATCGTCCAGTAGTTCGGCTAGTAGTTCGGCCTAGGAACGCTGACGGCCTGTCCCGCGCAGAAGCCCGAGGCCCATGCCCATTGGAAGTTATAACCGCCCAACCAGCCGGTTACGTCGACCACCTCGCCGATGAAGAAGAGCCCGGGAACCTTGCGGGCCTCGAGCGTCTGAGGATGAAGCTCGGCGGTATCGACGCCGCCTACAGTGACCTCGGCCTTCGCATAGCCTTCAGTGCCTGCGGGGGTGAACTTCCAGGCGTGCAGTTGGCGTTCGAGCGCCGCAAGCGAGGCGTTGGTCCAGTTCGGCGGCGCGTGCAGGAAGAGCCAGCGTTCGGCCAGCCGCGCCGGGAAGACCTCCCGCAGAAGCTGTAACGCGGCGGCTGAATCGCGACGGGCATTGGGCACCAGCAGCGGCGCGGTAAGCGTGCGGCCGGGCGCAAGATCGACGGTGACCGCTTGCCCCGGCTGCATAAACGAGGACGCTTGCAGCGCGGCCGGGCCGGATAAGCCGCGATGGGTCAGCAGGACCTTCTCGCGAAAAGCAGGCGCGCGTTTGCCGCTGCCCGCAGCTGTAGCCTCAAAGCTGAGGCCGGTCAGGTCGCACCAGCGGGCCTGGTCCTCCGCGCCGAAGACGAGTGGCACCAGGCCGGGCCGCGGCTCCACCACCAGCAAGCCGAACTGCCGCGCCAGATCGTAGCCCAACCCGCTCGCGCCCATCTTCGGGATCGACAAGCCGCCGGTCGCGACCACCAGCGCGGGTGCCTGAAAGCTGCCTTCAGAAGTTTTGACGGTAAAGCCCGTGCTGTGCGCGACCGCTTCGACGCGCGCGTTCAACACGGTGCGGACGCCCGCCTCAGCACACTCGCGTTCCAGCAAGGTGACCAGATCGCGCGCGGAGCGATCGCAGAAGAGCTGTCCGAGCGTCTTCTCGTGGTAGCGAATGCCGTGCTTTTCGACCAGTGCCACCATGTCCGCTGGGGTAAACCGCGCCAGGGCGGAGCGGGCAAAGTGCGGGTTGGCGGAGAGGAAGTTTTCGGCCGTCGTATGGAGGTTGGTAAAGTTGGCGCGCCCGCCGCCGGAGATCAGGATCTTCTTGCCCGCGCGCTCGGCATGGTCGAGCAGCACCACATGGCGGCCGCGCTTGCCTGCTTCGGCGGCGCACATCATCCCCGCCGCCCCCGCACCAAGAACGATTGCGTCGGCGGTCTGGGCGGCCTGCATCCTTCCAGTTTAGCCGTCTGCAACCCATGACAGAGCGGCGGGCATCGGATTATGGAGAGGAACTGACTATGACCGACATCAGCACCAATCCGCAGATCAATCACGACGACAGCACCAATCCGCTTGAGTCGGACAAAGCGAAGATCAATCACCTGGCCGACGACATGGCTGTGAAGGCTAGCAAGGTCCAAAGCTCGAACGAGTCCAGCATCAACGGCGACAGCGGCGTCGGTCCGGGTGGCGGCGGCATCTTCAGCAAGTAAGCGCCGCGTCGCGCGGGTATGCGACGATCAGGTATGGCAGAGCAGCAGATAAGGGAGCAATCGCAGTCGAACGTCTCCATGGAGGGATCGTCGGCTGCGATTGTGTCGCGTCGCGCGGCGGACCGGCTGCGGACTGGGTATCGCTGGGTGTATCGAACCGACGTTGAACACCTCACGGGTGGTCTACAGAACGGGGCGCTGGTCACCGTCCTCGATCCGCGCCAGAGTGCGCTGGGCACGGCACTCTACAGTGCTTCCTCGCAGATCGCGCTGCGGATGGTGTCGGATGAGGCAGGGATAAGTCGTCTACGCTACTTAGCGGACGTACGCGAGCGACTGCTGGCGGCTTTGGCCCTCCGGGATGAGTTGGCTCCGGTCTCCGCAACTAACAACGCGTGCAGGCTTGTCTTCTCCGAAGCGGATGCGCTGCCGGGCATCGTGATCGACCGCTATGCCGACCTGGCCATCGTGCAACTGTTAGTACAGGGCACGGCGGAAGCTGATGTTCGCAGCGTGGTTGCGGAGGTCCTTGCCGGACGACCGGAGCTGCGGATGGCGGTCGAACGGCCCGATCCGCGTGTCCGCGAGCTGGAGCAGATAGCCGCTCCGCCAGAAGAATCGCTGTTTGTGCGTGCGGACAATGTCGCTCAGGTGACCATCTTCACCATCCAGAATCTCCGCTTCCACTTTGACGCAGCTGCTGGGCAGAAGACCGGGGCGTTCCTAGACCAGCGGTTGAACTACGCGGCGGCGGCAGCTTATGGCCGGGGCGAGGCCCTGGATGTCTGCACCTACCAAGGCGGCTTTGCGCTGCATCTGGCCCAGCACTGCGATCGCGTGACCGGTGTGGACGCCAGCCGCGCCGCGCTGGAGGTGGCCGACCGCAATCTCGCGCTAAACCCACATCTACATGGACGGGTCGATTGGATCGAGGCCGATGCCTTTGAGCTGTTACGCGAGTTCGAGTCGGCTGGGCGGCGATACGACACGATCGTGCTTGACCCGCCAGCTTTTGCCAAGTCGAAGCGGGCCGCTGAGGGCGCGCTGCGGGGTTATAAGGAGCTGAACCTGCGCGCCCTGAAGATGCTGCGACCGGGCGGGCACCTGATCACGTGCTCCTGTTCGCATCACGTGCCGCTCGAGGAGTTTCAAGCGGTGATCGCGTCAGCCGCCGCCGACGCAGGCCGTACCGTTCAGTTGCTGGAGACGCGCGGGGCGGCGCCGGACCACCCCGCCATCTTGACCTTGCCGGAGACGAGCTATCTGAAGTGCCTCATCTGCCGGGTGCGGTAGCGGCAACGGCCTTTCTGGTGTAGGGATGGAACGCAGATTCCCTTCGGGAATGACAAACAAGAAGGGCAACGGCTCCTCGACGGCGATCTTGCTGGGACTATCGCCCTGGTTCAATGGACCGGTGTTCGCCTTTGGAGGGCGCTTTGGGTTTGCAGTCCTGGCAAAATGCCTTGTGCGAGAGCCAGTTGGCGAAGTGGAGCACGTACCGCTGTTTGGCCTGATGGAGCTCCTTATGGGTGGCCCCTCCGTCCTTGCCACTTACAGCCTTACGTGCGTTGAAGGCGTCCCGATCTTTCTCGGCGGTCTGGTACTGCTCATAAAGATCGAGACCTGTGGAACAAAACATGGTAGCTCCTGGGAGATGCGGTTAGCTCAATTCACGGAGGGCTGATCGTGTGGGATCAAATTCCGTATCGTATGGATCAGTTTGCCCGGCCCTTCCATGGCGTAAAAGAACTCATCCGCGGGCAGCTCGGGGAGCGGATAGGAGGGCACAAAGATCAGGATTTTCGCGGCGGGCCATTGGCTGCGGATGTGGGCAACAGCTTCGGCGCGCAATGCGGCAGATAAGGAATTGCAAAGAAGAAACAAGGGAACATTGAAGGCGAATCCGGCGGTGTCCAGGTCGGCGAGGGTGTAGACGGTCGCGATACGAAAGAGTGCCTGTTCCAGCACCCATTGCCGTGTCTGCGCAAGCCGTCGATCCTGGCTGAAGAGGATAAAGTACGAGATCGGGTTCTGTGTGTCTTCCACCCGACATCACTCCCTTTTAGAACAGCTTAAACCTGTTCTTGGAAGGGTTCAGTCGCTCAATGTACATAGCGCCTAAATCTTTCAAACTTCTATCGTTTTGTTTGATATCGCGCATCATATAAATGTCTGGTTGCGAATCTCCGCTACCCACTCTTTTCAGAGACGTGACCCTCCTTTGTTCCGATGAACAAAGAACTCTTACGAACTGAAGTAAGAGGTGGGTCATGACTCCTGTCGGCAATCGTCTCCTCGACTCTCTTTCTTCCTCTCTCCTGCACGATCTCTTGCGGTATACCCATCCCATCGCTCTGGGAACGCACGACGTCCTGTACGCGCCCGAGACCAAGCCAACCTTCGCCTACTTCCTTACCGCTGGCGTCGCTTCCGTGGCTACCACCACGAGCGACGGCGCGATGGTCAACGTGGAAACGATCGGGTGCGAAGGCCTTGTGGGTGCGGTTCATCTGCTTGGCCCTCTGGCCGTCCCGAGTCTGTGCTCCATGCAGATGCCCGGCACCGCGCTGAAGATTCGCTTCGGCGAGCTGCGGGAGATGTTTCTCCACTCGGCCGAGTTGCGGGGACGCATCCTGGAGTTCGCCCAGATGCAAACGGCGATGCTGAGCCAGATCGCCGGCTGCAACCGGATGCACAGCGTCGAGCAGCGTCTCGCGCGCCTGCTGCTGATGGTGCGGGACCGTGTGGGCGGCGACACCTTGAACCTGACTCAGGAGTCTTTGGCGGAGATGCTGGGCACGCAGCGGACTACCGTCTCCGCCGTGGCCGGGGCAATGCAGGATCGGGGCGTTATCGAATACGCTCGCGGGCGCTTGCGCATCGTCGATCGTCCGGGTCTGGAACACGCGGCGTGCGGGTGTTATGCCGTGCTTCGCGATCTGTTGCGCGAACTTTACCGCACGGAAGATCGCTCCACGCACTTGCCCAACCGGCAGAACCATCAGCCAGCTAATGCCTGAGGCGTTCCCTCCTCCGTGCCAAATGCGCGATGCGGCTATACTTTTCTCATTCCAGAATGGACGGGGAGTAAGCATGAACATGGGGCGGATTGCGCTTGCGGGCGCAGTGTGGGTTGCAGCGGCGTGTGTTGCACAACAGGCCAGGCCGGCTGAGAAAGTCGTCGTCAACGGCACGCCGGCAGCAGTGCCCATGGGGATCACGCCGGACTCGATCACTGACGGCATCGTGACCGTCGGCGGGCAGACCATCGCCTATCGCGCCGTGGCGGGAACGCTGACCGTAGGCGCGACCGACATCCAGGACAGCACGCTCGGCCTGGACGGACGCCTGCTACCCGACTCCGGCGAGAAAGCCCCGGAGAAGACCGAGGACGCGCCGCCGACCGCGCGGATGTTCTACGCCGCCTACTTCAAGAAGGACGCCGCGGCGGAAAAGCGGCCCGTTACATTTATCTACAACGGCGGTCCGGGCTCGGCGACGATGTGGCTGCATATGGGCTCGTTCGGGCCAAAGCGGGTCGCGCTACCGGACATGCAGCATCCCCTCGGCGCGCCGTATGTGCTGATCAGTAACGAGGCCAGCCTGCTCGATGTCAGCGACCTGGTCTTCATCGACGCACCCTCCACGGGCTTCAGCCGCATCTTCGGCAAAGAGAAGGAGAAGGCCTTCCTCGGCACCGACGGCGACGCACACGCCTTCGAGCGGTTTATCCGCCGCTTCCTATCCAAATACGAGCGGTGGAACTCGCCCAAGTATCTCTTCGGCGAGAGCTACGGCACGCCGCGCTCCGCCGTCCTTGCCGCCGCGCTCCGTACAGTCGACCTGAACGGCATCATCCTCCTGTCGCAGATCCTCAGCTTCGACAACAGCGTCGACGGTCCCAAGCTGAACCCCGGCGTCGACCAGGCCTACGCCCTGGCCCTGCCGACCTACGCTGCGACCGCGTTCTTCCACCACAAGCTGCCAACCCAGCCCGCCGCGCTCAAGCCGTTCCTGGCGGAGGTCGAGCAGTTTGCCCTCGGCGAGTACATGGCCGCGCTGCTGCAAGGCTCCGAGCTGCCGGAGGCTCGCAAGCAGGCCGTCGCCGAGAAGCTCCATGGCTACATCGGCCTGCCCGTCGCCTACCTCATTAAGTCCGAACTCCGCGTCGAGGGCGGCGCGTTCACCAAGCAGCTCAAGACCGACGAGGAGACTACCGTCGGCCGGCTCGATTCCCGCTACCAGGGCCCGGACGTCGATCCGATGGATGCGAAGGCCGAATACGATCCCCAGTCTGACGCCATCACTTCCGCCTACACGGCGGCCATCAACGAGTATCTCCGCCGCAACCTGAAGTACGGCGAGCAGGCCACCTACAAGCCGAACGCCTACGGGGAGTTCTCCTGGGACCTTCGCCATCATGCCCCCGGCGGCCCGCCCGCAGCCCAGCAGGAGAGCGGCACCAACGTCATGCCAGACCTCGCCTACAAGATGAAGATGAATCCGAAGATGAAGATCCTGCTCACCGGCGGTTACTACGACCTGGCTACGCCGTACTTCGAGGGCGTCTACGAGATGCACCACCTGCCCATCCCAAAGGCGTTGCAGGCCAACATCAGCTACCGCTACTACGAGGCCGGCCACATGATCTACGTCAACGAGCCCATCCTGAAACAATTTCACGCTGATGTGGCGGCGTTCATCACGCAAACGTCCGGCACAAAGTAGAACCCCAGGTTCACCCTCATGAGCCAGCTCCATCCCGCTCCCGAGCCGCATCGTTGCACGGACGGCGTTATGCCTGCGCGGCATGGAGGCGGAACCGGCAAGCCGTGGTTGGCCTGCGCCCTCGGCGTGATCGCCTTTGCGCCTCTTGGATGCGGCGGGCGGGCGAGCTCCGCGCCTCCGCCGGTCGTCCGTACGGTGTCCATCGCCGACACCGCCTTCCATCTTGCCAACGATGGGTCGGCTCTCTATATCGCTGTCATCATTGTCGCTCCAACGGAGACGACATCCTTCACGATCGGCGGGCTTCCGGCGGGTGTCACGGCTTCCTACAAGGAATCGGAGTCGAACCCCTCCGGCCTCTTGACCCTCACCGCCGGCCCAACCACCCCGCCGGGGACGTATACGCCTCGGGTGACTGTGGGCTCGTCCGGCCAGACTGCCGCGACCAGTTTCACGCTGGTCGTCAACGGGGCCATCCTGAAACAGTCTCACGGTGATGTACCCGCGCTTATTAAGGCCATGCAGCCCCATATTCCTAATGTGCGACAAAGCAGTCGAATAGTCTGGAACGATGTTCACGTCTAAGTTTTGGAAGGCTTACTGGATTGCTTTGCGGCGAATGCACCGCGATCCAGCCGCGCTAAGACTCGGGCTGCGTGTCACCGCTTATTTCATCTATCTTGCGGTGTACTTGGGTTGGATAGCGCGTGGTGTCCTCGCCACGCATGATGGAGAAACCTACTTCATTCTTGGATTCGGCGCCGCACTGGGAGGGGGAGCCCTGCTGCTGGTCTCGATCTGGAACTGGAAAGACGCTTGGCTCACCCGAAGAGAAGCGGCGAAGACGGTCAATGTTGCCGTCCGCGATCAGCTTCGATTGGAGGCTTTCGCGATTGCCATGCTTCTCCACCGCGCATCGAGTGAGCAGATGGTGCAAACGAAGACGTTGCCTCCGGGAATTGAGGTCATCACCCGGCGAAGTCAGTTGGATCGGCTGCGAGCATTGGGCCTCATGACCTCGTTCCCCGAGCATGTCCGCAGCTTGCTGTTATTGCCCGATGGTCACTGGACTCCCCAACAGATTAATGCGTCATGGTTCTCGGTAGAAGCTTTGCGTTGTCTCCGCTGGGTACTGTGCCTAGACAGCGCGCTCCTCTCATTGGGCGATGTAGTTGACTCCAACGCCAAGGATTTGAACACGCTTCTGGATAAGCCGGAACGCATCTTGAAGGCACAACGGCTTCTCGATCCCTGGGACATCCGCGTGGAACGGAACATTGCGGATGCCGTTTTCTCGCGGTGCTATGTCGAGCAGCTTTCAAGAGGCAAAATTCCCGCCGAGAACGAGGAGCAGCGATCGCTCGCACTGGAAATACAGGAGGCGGCAATCGACGCACCGCACGAAGATTATCTGGTGGGCAGTCGTACTGTGATCGAGCTTTCCGATGACGCAGCCCGCGATCTTTCGATGACGGCTTACAGGCGACATAGCTGCTTGCTTCAAATCATGGATTTGCTCGATGGAGGTGGTATGGGAGCATTGCGTCAAGCTGTGTACGTAAAATATGAGTGACCAGCCATCACATTTCATGCAACCTTCTGCTAAGATAAACGTCAGATACAGTGTGGCTGGTTGAAAGCCACACCAACTTTGAAGTGAACAGGAGAGTGTGTGATGACGACGATGACCCGATTTGTTCCGTTGCGTTCCTCTTTGCAGGATGTGGCCGTGCTCCAGAACCGGCTGAACTCGATCTTCTCGGAGTTCGCCCGCCCGCTGATCGCGGAAGAAGGC
>CAXTUR010000007.1:26972-42870 GCA_964247455.1 uncultured Acidobacteriaceae bacterium
CTGCCGCAGACGGTCGACACCGAGAACGTGGGTGCCGGGTACGACGCCGGGGTGCTGCGTATCCAGCTGGCGAAGAAGCCCGAAGCCAAGCCCAAGCAAGTAAAGGTCGAGCTGGGCGGCCAGACCAATGCGCAGAAGACGATGGACGCGGACGCGGTGGCCTAAGCGGTAAGGTAAGGCTTGTGATGGAAGGCGGGAGGGCTTCGCGGGTGCGCGGGCGGCCTCCCGCCTGTTGTTTTGAGGGAGATGAGATGGCAATCAAATGGGAGAAGTTGACGGTCAAGGCGCAGGGCGCACTGCAAGGGGCGGCTAGCCTGGCTGGGGAGAACGGCAATCCCGAGGTGCTGCCGCTGCATCTGCTGGCGGCGCTGCTCGAAGACCGCGAGGGCGTGGTGATCCCGGTGCTCGAGAAGATCGGGGTGCCGGTGGAGCAGCTGCTCAGCGGCGTCAACACTGCCATCGCCAATCTGCCAAAGGTGCAGGGCGGGACGCAGCCCACGATGGGCGCGGCGCTACAGAAGGTGATGGAGCGCGGCTTCAAGGAGGCAGAGAACTTCAAGGACGACTTCTGCTCGACCGAGCACCTATTGCTGGCGCTGGCCGAGGCTAAAGGCGACGCGGTGCAGGCGGCGTTGGCCATGCACGGAGCGACTCACGACGCCATCCTGAAAGCGCTGAGCGCGGTGCGCGGGTCGCAGCGAGTGACGGACCAGAACCCCGAGGGCAAGTTCCAGGCGCTTGAGAAGTACGCCAAGGACCTGACGGAGCTGGCGCGGCGCGGCAAGCTCGACCCGGTGATCGGCCGCGACGAGGAGATACGGCGCGTGGTGCAGGTGCTGAGCCGCCGGACCAAGAACAATCCGGTGCTGATCGGCGAACCCGGTGTGGGTAAGACGGCCATCGTCGAAGGCCTGGCGCGGCGCATCTTCCTCGGCGATGTGCCGGAGATCCTCAAGAACAAGCGGGTCTGCTCGCTCGACCTCGGCGCGCTGATCGCCGGGGCCAAGTTCCGGGGCGAGTTCGAAGAGCGCCTGAAGGCCGTGCTGAAGGAGATCGAAGAGTCGCACGGCGAGGTGATCCTCTTCATCGATGAGCTGCACACGCTGGTCGGCGCGGGGGCGTCGGAGGGCTCGATGGACGCGAGCAATATGCTGAAGCCGGCACTGGCTCGGGGCGAGCTGCGGGCCATCGGCGCGACCACGCTCAACGAGTACAAGAAGTACATCGAGAAAGACGCGGCCCTCGAGCGGCGCTTCCAGATCGTCTATGTGGGCGAGCCGAATGTGGAGGACACCATCGCCATCCTGCGCGGGCTGAAGGAGCGGTATGAGGCACACCACGGCATTCGGATCAAGGACTCGGCTATCGTGGCGGCGGCGACGCTCTCGCACCGCTACATCTCGGACCGCTTCCTGCCCGACAAGGCCATCGACCTGGTGGATGAGGCGGCGGCTGCGTTGGCGATCCAGATCGGCTCAGTGCCGGTCGAGATTGACGACCTGGAGCGGCGGGCGACCTCGCTTGAGATCGAGCGGCAGGCCCTGAAGCGCGAGACAGACGCTGGGTCGCGCGAGCGGATGGTCGAGGTCGAGCGCGAAGTGGCCGAGGTGAGGGAAGAGGCGGCCGGACTGCGGGCGCGCTGGCAGACGGAACGTGGAGCCATCGGGCGTATTGCAGAGCTGAAGGAGAAGCTCGAAAGACTGCGCTTTCAGGCGGATGACGAGACACGTAAGGGCAACCTCCAGCGAGCGGCGGAGCTGCAGTACGGCGAGATCCCGAAGCTCGAAGCAGAGCTGCGCGGGCTGACGGATGCCGCCGACGGTTCGGCTCACTCGACCCGCCTGTTGAAGGAGGAGGTCGACGAGGAGGACATCGCCCGGGTAGTGTCGAAGTGGACGGGTATCCCGGTCTCGAAGATGCTTGAGGGCGAGATGCAGAAGCTCGTCCAGATGGAGAGCCGTCTGCGCGAACGGGTCGTCGGGCAGGACGAGGCGCTCGGCGCAGTGGCCAACGCCATCCGCCGGTCGCGTGCGGGTCTGTCCGATCCTAAGCGGCCGATCGGCAGCTTCATCTTCCTGGGGCCAACCGGCGTGGGCAAGACGGAGACGGCGCGGGCGCTGGCCGAGTTCCTGTTCGACGACGAGGCGGCGATGGTGCGGATCGACATGAGCGAGTACATGGAGAAGCACTCAGTGGCGCGGTTGATCGGCGCGCCTCCGGGGTATATCGGGTACGACGAGGGCGGCCAGTTGACCGAGGCCGTCCGACGGCGGCCCTACGCCGTCATCCTGTTCGACGAGATTGAGAAGGCGCACCCGGATGTATTCAACGTGCTTCTGCAAGTGCTTGACGATGGGCGGCTTACCGATTCAAAGGGACGGACGGTCGATTTCAAGAACACGGTGCTGATCATGACCTCAAATCTGGGAGCGAACCTCCTTTCGGGCGCATGGGCGGATGGCGAAGAGGGCTTCAAGGAAGCCACAGGCAGGGTGATGCAGGTGCTGCGCGAGCACTTCCGGCCGGAGTTCCTGAACCGCGTGGATGACATTGTGGTCTTCCATCCTCTCGGAGAAGCGCAGCTGGAGCACATCATTGATTTGAGATTCGCCGAGTTAGCTGCCCTGCTTGCCGACCGCAAGATCACGCTGGAGATGACTCCCGAGGCGCGGCGAGCGATCTTCAAAGCCGGGTATGACCGGGCGTATGGAGCGCGGCCGCTGAAGCGGGCGATCCAGCGCATGGTGCAGGACAAACTCGCAGTCAAAATCCTCGACGGGACGGTGCTGCATGGCGACCATGTGCTAGTCGAGCCGGGTGCCAGTGTTGGGGCCGAGGGGCTCGCGTTCCGTGTGCTGGAGCGGGAGCCGGTTACGATTTAGGGCCTCTGGGGACCAGTTGGGCAAGTGGTGCTGACTGGTCTCCGTTACTTATTTATAAACAGTCTTTGATCTAAGCATTTAGCTCGCTTGGTCCCACAATCTTCATTTAAAAACTTTATCGGTATCACTTTGACGCTGTCGGCATCACCGTGCATGAAGATAGCAGCACACCCTCTCAGGTCTATCTACAGGGCGACTACCGCCTTCCGGATGAGCTGCGCTCTAATAGGACCATCCTACAGTTCGGGGGCGAGCCAATGCAGTCTGAAGTTCAATGCTTTTGTCGCCTATAACTTGGCTTACCACACCAGAGGAGACCTATGCGACACGCCTTCAGCTTATAATGTTGGCGAATCGCGCTAGGTGGCTGAGTGTGAGTTTGCAATGGCCGCCGTGTCGCCTTCGGGTTCAATCGCGAGGAACAAACCCGAATTGAGACAACAATCCACTTACGCTTCTTTGGTCCGCGAGAGCTTTTTCCCGCTGCTGCTGCAATGGCGAAAATCTAAGATCAATAGCTTTGTTGCCCACTCCCGCTTGCTCAGCAAGGAACTGCGCACCCGGGCCTCGCAGCGGATCGGCCTTGGAGCCGGCCTTCGGCATTGTGGCCATAGGAAAGCCCACGGCCATGAATGAAACCCGGCTGAAGAATAGAGACATTGCTGAGTTCTTCATAGTTCCGAATGTTATATGTCGCGCCCTACATGGCTTGAGTGGAAGTCTCGGCAGCCGAAAGCGCCCCCGCCGCAGCAAGAAGCGGCGAAAGCTTGAATTAGCGTGCGTCGATCCGTTCCGTTTAAATCTTTGAGGGCATACTGTTCTCTTTAGCTTGGATTGTTCTACCTGATAGCGCAGGGCAAGTTCCTCTGATGCCCTCTGAAGGGGCCAACATTGAACTTGCTTGAAAGAAGACCGCTTGGTTGTTGGCGCGTTCATGACAGAAAAGCAGGAAAGAACTCTCGAAAAGGTCGCCTACACGACTCCTCAAGCAGAGATCGCGTACCCGCAGCACTTAAAACCTAAGCATCGTAAAGGCTCAATGAGCATACGCCCATCGCGCCTGTCAGGGAACAGCATGTAGAGTTTTGGTGCGCGCGAAGCAGTCGCGCGGTTCAATAGCAGGAGGTAGTGCACGAGGATTCAATCATGATTCTTGGCCAAGCGTCGTAGTTCAGCTTTACCACTGTGTCGTACGCTGACCGGACTGCTCCAGTTGCCGGCTTCAGGAGCTACGTTCCTGCCGGAATACTTAGGATCAGGGTGGCATTACAGAAACAGGTGGATTTCGCAAAACGATAAAGAAGCAGCGTAGAAATGCCTTTACCTTGTCTGGCAGTTAGAAGACTTGTTTTCAGGCATGTAATGCCTCAGAATGGTTCCGAGGCGGCGCATCTCTGGTTCGAGAAGTTGAGGTGAACAAATCGCATTGAAACTGTGTTGTGAAAACGTTGTAGCTGGCGTGGTCTAGCCGCGCCAGCTATGTCCTTCAGTAATAAAGCTTCAAAGCAAGCTGCAACACTCGACCCGGATTAAGTGGATCGCGGGCGGAGAAGATCTGGCTAAAATTGCTTGAATTGTTGATGTTGAGGTTGCCAGGCTGCGCCAGGTTCGTCCAGTTCGGCAGATCAAAGGCTTC
The DNA here is from genome assembly GCA_964247455.1 of uncultured Acidobacteriaceae bacterium. Classification (GTDB taxonomy): domain Bacteria; phylum Acidobacteriota; class Terriglobia; order Terriglobales; family Acidobacteriaceae; genus Edaphobacter. The sequence continues at coordinate 31,491 of CAXTUR010000007.1, forward strand.
TGCTCGAAACTCAGCCTTGACCGACTCTCGTATGGGAAACTGTTTGAAGAGCGACATATCAAGGTTGATGTATTTCGGTCCTCGGGCTTGCTGTCCTTCCCCTCCAAGCGGCGCAAGATTAGACTGCCCAACTTGCGTCGCAACCGGTGGGGCAGAGAAAGCAGCCCTATTAAGCCATTGCGTTACCTTCCGTCCTCCTGCATACAGGTCCGCTCCGGATACTACGTTGGCGTTGCAGCCGAAGCTTTCCGTTGTAGCAACCGGGCACCTGACGGTGAAGGGGTTGCCGCTCTGATAGGTGTAGATGAAGTTCGTTACCCATCCTCCTATAACCTCGTCGACAAAGTGGTTTGTGTGACCCAGGAAGCGCTTTCCTCTTCCCACCGGTAACTCCGCGGTGCCTGAAGCGTGGACAACATGGGTTGCGTCGCTATCGCAAAGGGCATAATCTCTGCTTACGCCAAACCCTGGCAGCCATTCCGCCCTGGTTCCGCTTGCCCCTGATCCAAATGTGTTTTGATTCGTCATGCATTTAGACCAGGTGTAATTTGCCAATGTGGAGATGCCATGACTTGCCTGATATTGGTACGTCGCTTGCATGGAGTTATAGCTGCTTTCACCATTCGTCGATTCGTAGGCGGAATCCTGACCGAAAGCAGGAAGCGGAATATGGCCCGGGACCGACGTATCGCGTACGTTCGTGCCTGGTGGAAGTATCGCGGACACGGAATTGGCTGACCCAGTGATGTCTAAGTGGCGTCCTACTGTGCCGACATAAGCCACTTGAATTGAATTGTTCTTGGTGAATTGATCTTGCAGGGTCAGGTTGTATGTCTCGGTATACGGCGTTTGGAAATTGTACTGCCTCCCTAGAAGGCTGATGTTGTTTCCGACGACGTTCAACGGATTTTGAAGATCAATGGCAGCAAGAGCATTACTCAGCGTTGCGGTTGAACCGCCTGCCGCAGTCAAAGGCGTCTGCGAATCGATTGAATTGAACTTGAGCACATAGCTGTAGGGGTAATTAAGTCCGATGTTAGGACCGTAACCTATGACATCCAGTGCTCCATACGCGATTCCGTAGCCGCCCCGGATTGCAAGCGTTGGGGTGGCACGGAACGCAAAGCCAAGCCTCGGGGCAAAATTGTAATGTTGCGCATCTCCAACAGCATTGTTTGCCGTGCACTGTATCTTGATGTTGCTGGAGGCGAGCAGCTGATCGAAAGTCGCCGATCTCGGGGTATGACATGTTTTATTTGGGACGTAGTAGGTACCTGACCTGCCGTTTCCCCCGTCCAGGACAAGATTCGCCTGCTGACCGTTCTTCTCTTGATATGGAGTGTAGTGATCCCATCGAAGACCGAGATTGAGAGTCAGATTGGAGGAGGCCTTCCAATCGTCCTCAAGGTAGGCACCGAGATAGTAGCGCTGGTCTCTGGTGGCTGTGGTGTTCGACGCAGAGTAGGAACTAAGACCTCCTATGTTATCTGAGACGCCCGCAGCTGCCGCTCCTCCCGCGATTGAAGAAGTTGTGGGTTTCAGAAGCAGATCAGCCGTGCCATTATAACCAGAGTTTTGGTTGGGGATGTCAGAGTATTGCCCGTTGAAACTGAAGTTGCCCTTGGGCGCCGGCGGCTGAGTCATCGTACTGCGAATATCTTGAAGCTGGAACCCGCCTTTGATTGTGTGAGGGCCGCGGAGCTTCGTAAGGCTGTCCCGCACATCAAGTACAGACAGTGATGTAAGCGTGGGGATATACCCTGATACGCCGATACCTGAAAAGCCTGAAATGCTGATCGGCGGAAGCCCTCCGTTGAATGATAGGTTTGGCACGCCCTGGATGCCGAAAGAAGCTGGAATACCCGGCGTACTGCCGTCGAAAGGAATAATTTGATCGAGGAAGTGCGACCAGCCGGCATGAGCTTCATTCGTCAGCGTAGGGGAAAACACGTGAGTGTAGCTCAAAGCGATGGAGTAGCGAGGTGCATGCGTGTTTCCGGCAGCGTAGTTCTGACCGACCGCCAGGCCCGGCAGGTTTTGAGGAACGCTATAGTCCGTATGATTCCAGTCGAAGACTCCGAAGAAGACATCGTTTGGTGAGAAAGTCTCATCGATCTTGGTGTCGAACGAGTTCACGACCTGCGGCGAAGACGCGAAGCTGTGATAGTTCGTGGTACCGCCGGAAAGAGGCGTGTCCGGTAACGGATAGACAGACAACAGTTTAACGGCATTAGGGTCGAGACGAGCTGCTGGTAACTGATTCAGATACTGTGTCGCTTTTGTAAAGTCTCTGACGCCCGCCACGCTACCGGCCGTGTAGAACGGATCTCGCACAAAGACGGCTGAGTTCGAAACGTTAAAGAATCCTGTACTGGGATCGACCGAGTTTGCACGCACGATGCGAGTCGTGGCGGGGTCCAGAATGGTGCCTTGAGGAAATATTCGACCAAGGCTATCCATTTTTGTTCCCCCGAGAATCTGAAAAAAATCCTGGAAGTTGGTGAAGTTGCTGTTTCGCATGCCCAGTGTCGGAACTGAGGATGTGGACGGCGAAGAAGAGGAAATACGTGTTCCCTGGTAATCGAAAAAGAAAAAAGTCTTATCCCGGCCGTTGTACAGCTTCGGAATAACGATAGGACCGCCAACGGTTCCGCCAAACTGATTCTGATGGTAGGGCTGGCGCCGTTGTCCGACCTGCTGATTTGCGAAATAGCCATTAGCGTTAAGTACCGTATTGCGCACATACTCCCAAAGATCACCATGGATGTGGTTGGTTCCTGATTTCACCACGGCATTGATAACGGCTCCCGTGGACTGGCCGATCTCGGCGCTGTAGTCTCCGGTTTGCAGCTTGAACTCCTCAATTGCGTCCGGGGGCGGGATGTTTGAGGCTTGCCTGTTGCCTACCTGTGTTCCCCCGTATACCTGTAGGTTGTTGTCAATGCCATCCAGCAGGAAATTATTTTGAAGACTGGGAGCACCGTTCGCCACAAAAGATGGCGATCCTGAGGTTCCCCCGGGGCTGGCAACGACTCCGGCAGAAAGCTGCGCCAGGGAGTTCCAGTCTCGCGTGGAGAGTGGAAGGTCATTGACCTGTTGCGTGTTGATCGTTTGTCCGATCGAGGCATCGGCGGCTTGTAGTAAAGAGGCGGCACTCGTTACTGTAACCTCTTGATTTGCAGAACCAGCGACCAGACTCACATCGACTGTCAGCGTCTGCTGCACATGAGCTTGGATACCGTTAGTCACGGAATCACTAAAGCCGCTTGCCTCAGCTTTGAGTGAGTAGTTGCCGGGGTTCACCGATTCGATGGTGTAGGTTCCGGTTGAGGTCGAGGTAACGACCTGCGAAGTTCCAGTCTCCCCGTTGCTGAGTGTGACCTTCACTCCTGGTACCACCGCGCCGCTTACGTCTTTTATGGTTCCGGTGATCCTTCCTGCCGCAACTTGAGCATGGAGGCAGACAATCGCAGAGTGGAGGACAAACATACTACCTGCTAGAACAGCGGTCCTGAAGAGGTGATGATGCTTCATTATTACGCTCCTTTAAAGTTTGTTGGACCTGGGCAAAGTCTTTCGCTGTCGAGGGTGTACTGGGAAACTCATGTGCGCTCAAATCCATCACTTCTAACTTTTTGGACTGTCCAAGCGGCAATCGTGAGTTTTGAGCCTGCATGTTTGCAATGGTGCGCTCATGTTCTGTTCGTGTTTCGTTCATGTACAGCTAAGTCTTTATATATGTTGTAGATGAAGATGTATATGCCCAACGAAATGGGGCGTTAGCCGTGGTCTAGACGCAAATGGTACACTTGCCGCGACGTACAATCATGATTGTCGTGAGCAGACAACACGGTCGGATCGCTTTCGGGCTTTTCGAAGCGGATCTTGAAACAGGGGAGCTGTGGAGGTCGGGTCGGAAGATCAAGCTACAGAGTCTACCGTTTCGAGTCATGAAAGTCTTGCTACAAAGTCCCGGTGAAATCATCACTCGCGAGGAGCTTCAACGCATCATTTGGGGTTCGGATGTAAATGTTGATTTTGAACAGGCCCTCGGAAGCGCCATAAAGAAAATCCGAGAAGCACTGGGTGACGTAGCAGATAATCCCCGTTTTATCGAGACCCTCTCAAAAAGAGGTTATAGATTTATCGCACCCACTTCCGTGCTGGCCTTTAATGAGGAACCTGTTTCCGCTTTAGTCCCTCAGTCGAATGAGCGCGCTGAGGTGATCGCGGCTACGCCTATTGGAGAACGGGCCGCGGAGACCTCGGCCGTACTTTCATTTAGGATGGCAACAATATTTTGGGCGATCTTAACCGTCGCAGTCGTCTCTGCTGCCGGCAGCATAGTAGTTTTTCAATGGAGAACAAGCTCGTCCTATCAGTCCCCTTTACGCATGACCCAAGTCACATCGACTGGTCAATTCTTTCACCAGGGTGCCAGGTCCTTTGAGACCCTACCGGCGACGGTAGCCAACGGGGAGCACCTCTTTACGTCAGCTGTTAAGGGGGGACGACTCGTACTTTCGCAGGTTTCTGTCGCGACGGGGGATGTGCAAGATGTCTCTCTGCCAAGCGATGTAGGGGAGCCTGAGGTAAACGCAGTCTCAGACGACGGATCCAGCCTACTTTTGAGGAGTCAATCGCCAGTCGGTTTAGAGCAATCGGAGCAGCCGCTGTGGATTGTGCCGATCAATGGTGGTTCCGCCTCGAGGGTGTCGAACGTGGTAGGGCATGCTGCTACTTGGGTTCCCTCTTCCGATGCCATCCTCTACGCCACAGGCAACAACCTTTTGGAAATACCCAGTGAGGGGGCAAGTCCACAACCGTTTGCAACCTTGCCCGGGCGCGCATTTTGGTTGAGATGGTCCCCTGATGAGAAACGCTTGAGATTCACAGTGCTCGATTTGAAAGCACGCACCTCGTCGCTGTGGGAGATCGCGGCAGGTCAGCATCTTGCCCATCCGCTTCTTCCCAAATGGAGCAAACCTGCCAGTGAATGTTGTGGCATTTGGACAGCAGACGGCAAGTATTTCGTGTTTCAATCAACCCACGACGGGCACACCGATCTTTGGAGAATGAAAGGAACTTCGAGTTCCAGTCCTGTCCGGATTACAAACGGGCCGCTATCCTATGAATCTCCCGTACCCGCGCGCAAAGGTAGCCAAATTTTTTTCACAGGCCGCGACCCGCATATCGAATGGCAACTGAGACGCTTTGACGCGAAACGGAATATGCTCGTGCCGTTACAAGGTCTTCTCGCGCATGCGGGAAGAGTAATCTATTCCCGGGACCAGCAATGGGTCGCTTGGACAGATATCAGCGGCCGTCTTTGGAAATCGCGTGTTGACGGTTTAGAGAAGCTTGAGCTTACTTCTGGAGGGATGGAGGTCCTCAATGCTTCTTGGGCTCCGAATGGTTCCAGGCTCGCCATCATGGCGCGGGTACCTGGAGAACCCTGGGCAGTTTATAGCATTGATCCAAGCGGAGGTAGTCCTGAGCGTCTTTCCGAAAGCGAACTGAAAAGCGTGGGGGACCCCTCTTTCTCGCCAGACGGCACATCGATCCTGTTCGGTGGTCTGCCATTCCTCATGGGTGCCAACGACCGTCATCCACTGGAAGTGGTTGATGTCGCTACAAAAAGCGTGAGGTCCGTGTCTCAGTCGGATCAACTGTATAGTCCACGTTGGTCACCCGACGGCCGCTATATCGTCGCACTCACCTTTGATCAAAAGAAACTGATGCTTTACGATGTAGCCCATCAGACATGGAAAGCTTTGGCTACGATGGCTATCTCTGATCCGATTTGGACCTCCGACAGCAAAGCGGTGTATTTTCAAGCGTATAAGGCTGACAACCAACCGATCTATCGTGTAAGCCTTTCCGACGGCCGGCTTGAGGTCGTCGGTGACATCTCATGCGGTGCAGAAGCGACACGATGCTTTCTGTCAGGCTTGGAACCTGACAACACTCCTTTGGTTCTGGTGGAAACGTGCAAGGGGGATCTGTACACCATGGACCTTGATGGCCAGCGTTGAGCAGCTTTCGACAGAATCCGTGCATGAGCAGCGTTTTTAGATGTAAGTCTTCTCTAGGTTCTCATCAAGTCTGACTGGCTGTATGGACATATTCACTTCCGAGGGGCGGCTTCCTGATCGTACGGGCGCATCAGCAGGCGGGCGCGCTCACACATTCTTCAATTCCTGTTGCAGGCTGAATGCCAGGAGCACGAGCTTGTTGCGGCACCGGCGGGGAGGAGGGGATTTCCGCTACAGTCGAAGAGGTGAGCGACAAGCGGATCGCGGTAATTATCGGGGCGGGACCGGCTGGGTTGACGGCTGGATTGGAGTTGCTGCGGCGGACGGATGTGGTGCCTGTAGTTCTGGAGGCTAGCGGGGAGATTGGGGGCATCTCGCGGACGATCCGGTACAAGGGCAACCGGATGGACATAGGGGGGCACCGCTTTTTCTCAAAGAGCGACCGAGTAATGCAGTGGTGGATGGACCTGATGCCGCCGGAGTCTGGAAGCGAGATCAGCTATCAGGGGAAGAAGCGGGTGGTGGCGGTGCCGGCGCGGCTGGAGGATGAGCCGGTGTTGCGGGGGGTAGGGCCGCTTGATCCGGCTGCGGCTTCGGAAGAAAGAGAAGAGATTAAGGAGCCGGTGAGTGATGAGGTGGTAGCGACCGTGCCGGTCGATCCCGATTTAGTGATGTTGATCCGGCCTCGGAAGAGCCGCATCTATTATCTGAGGAAGTTCTTTGCGTATCCGATTACGTTGACCGGCGAGACGCTGGGGAACCTGGGATTGGCGCGGACGGTACGGGTGGGGGTGAGTTACCTCCTGTCGCGGGTGCGGCAGGTGAAGCCGGAGCGGAGCCTGGCGGATTTTCTGGTGAATCGGTTTGGGCGGGAGCTGTACCTGACGTTCTTCAAAAGCTATACGGAGAAGGTTTGGGGGACGCCGTGCGAGTCGATCTCGGCGGAGTGGGGAGCGCAGCGGATCAAGGGTCTGAGCTTGACGACGGCGGTGAAGCACTTTTTAGGAAAGGCGTTTGGACGGAGGGGCAAGGGGGATGTGGCGCAGAAGGGAACGGATACAAGCCTGATCGAGCGGTTCATGTATCCGAAGTTTGGGCCGGGGCAGCTTTGGGAGCATGTTGCCGGGGAGGTGGTGGCTAAGGGCGGCGAGATCGAGATGGGTTGGCAGGTGGACCGGATCTGTTGCGAAGGAAACCGGGTGGCGGCGGTCGAGGCGGTCAATGCGGCGGGAGAGCGGCAACGGCTCGAAGGCGAGTACTTCTTCTCGACGATGCCGATGAAGGAGTTGGTCCGCGCCATGGATTGCCCGGTGCCGCCGGAGATCCGGGTGATCGCCGAGGGCTTGCAGTACCGGGACTTCATTACGGTGGGGCTGCTTTGCGACCGGTTGAAGGTGCGGGAGAAGAACGGCGGGTTGCTGAAGGACACGTGGATCTATGTGCAGGAGCCGGATGTGTTGCTGGGGCGGTTACAGGTGTTCAACAACTGGAGTCCGTATCTGGTGGCAGACTCAACAAAGGTCTGGATTGGGCTCGAGTACTTTTGCTACGACACGGACGATCTGTGGAAGATGCCGGACGAGGCGTTGAAGCGGTTCGCCATCGCGGAGTTGGCCAAGATCGGGATTGTGGACGCCGACGCGGTGACTGACGGGCATGTGGTGCGGGTGCCGAAGACGTATCCGGCGTATTTTGGGACCTACGAAAGGTTCCATGAGTTGCGGGACTGGACGGATGGGTTTGAAAACCTGTTTCTGGTGGGGCGGAACGGGATGCACAAGTACAACAATCAGGATCACTCCATGCTGACGGCAATGGCGGTGGTGGACGGGATTGTGGCGGGGCATGTCAATAAGGCCGCACTATGGGAGATCAACACGGAGCAGGAGTACCACGAGGAGAAGAAGTAGATGCGGACCATCTTGCTTGTGTTGACGGTGCTGCTGGTGGGGTTTGTGGCGGTGAACCGGCAGCAGATTTATCTACGCGATCCGCTGGGGACGATGACACGGGACGGGGTGAAGGTGGCAGGAACGCGGGTTTTCCTCAACTACTCGAATGACGTGCTGGTGCAAGTGGGGAACGCCGGACCGGGCGGTACGGTGGAGGAGTTTTTGGCGCAGGGCTGGAATGGCGTGGTGGGGGTGCCGGAGCGGCTGACGTGTCTGGCGGGGATGGCTTGCCTGGCGGAGGCTGACCATGCGCCGATGGTGCCGGTGGCGGGAGCGGGAAAGGCGGTAGTGGGGAGCCGGAAGACTACATTCGTCGAGGGTGGAGTGAAGGTTCGGGTGGCGCTGCGGTGAGAGGTCCGTCGATCCCACCCTCACGACGATAAATCTGTCGTGAGGATGGGGCACCCGGAGTGATGGAGCGCGAATTAACTTGCCGGGAGTGTCACTAAAGCGGAGTATGGCTCTCACACGGTATACGGTGATGCCGGAAGAGTTTTTGGGCGCGGGGAACGAGATGCCGGTAAGCGAGGCTGCGGCGGCTCAGCCGACCCAAGAGGTGATGCCGCATCCTGTCGCCGAAGAGCCGCTGGCGACGGAAGAGGTTGCGGAGCCGGAACCCGAACCGATACGACCGACGATCCAGTTAGACCGGAAACACCCGCTGGCGATCCGGTGGATGCATTGGGTGAACTTTCCCGCGCTCTTCATCATGATCTGGAGCGGGCTGCTGATCTACTGGAACGACTCGGACAACGCGTATCAACACGCGCACCGGGTGTATCGCGTTGGCATCGGGGGATGGACGCTGTTTCGCTTCTTTCCGGACTGGTTCTATAAGCTGCTGAACGTGCCGTACCATGTAACGCAAGGGCTGGGGAACCATTTCTTCTTCATGTGGATCTTCGCGCTGAACGGGATCGCGTATGTGCTGTATACGGCGATTTCGGGCGAGTGGCGGTTCTTGTTGCCGCAGCGGCGCAGCGTGCGGGAGGCGATCCAGGTGACGCTGGTCGACCTGCATCTCCGCAAGGGTTTGCCGCCACAGACCAAGTACAACGGCGCGCAGCGGATCGCCTACACGTCGGTGATTGTGATGGGCGCAGGGATGCTGATCACGGGGCTGGCCATCTATAAGCCGACGAGCGCGCATTGGCTGACGTCGCTGCTGGGCGGGTATGAGAGGGCGCGGTGGCTGCACTTCTGGCTGACGATGGGGTTTCTCGGCTTCTTTGGGGTGCATGTGGGACAGGTAGTGCTAGCGGGGTGGAACAACTTTCGTTCCATGGTGAGCGGGTATGAGATCAAGCGGGCCGATGAGCGGACGGTCGAGGCGGAGCGGAGGTCTTGGTGATGGCGGGCGAGGACTTAAAAGAACAAGAGCGGCTGGACGGGGCGGTGCTCGCGGAGTCGCGCCGGCATACGCGACGGTCGTTCGCGCTCGCGGCGGCGGCGGGTGCGGCGGGATATGGATTCTGGCGCTGGGCGGAGAGCTTTGCGCACAGCGAAGAGATGTTGCCCGTGGCGCAACGGCGGGCCGTGCTGGTCAACGAGGCGGTGTCGAAAGCGGTGCTGCCGGAGTATCCGCTGGCACCGACGTACCCGTTGGGCCGGGCGGAGAACCTGCGGATAAACGGGATTTATGGCTTGAAGAAGGATTTGGAGCTGGATTCGTGGCGGCTGCAGGTGGTGGGGATGCAGGGTGCTGCGCAGCACGTCGGTTATGTAAAGGACGTGACGGCGTGGCCGTATCGATATCGCGCTGCGGACGCCCATGCGGACGTGGGCCACGATACGAAGGTCGATCCTGGGAGAGAGGGGGCGGGGCGGACGGATCGCGATGACGGAACGCACCCGTCGGTGAAGATGGCTCCGGCGGAGAGGATGGACGCGGCCATGGACGATGAAGACAAAGGTGTGAAGGACGATAACGGGACAGGACGCAAGCCGCGCGGCCTAGAGGAGGCGGGGGAGAGCGACTCGACGCTGCCAGCGGGCACGCCCGGGGTGCTGCTCCAGCTGCAGGAGATCACGAAGCTGCCGCGGCATGAGCTGGTGACGCAGTTCAAGTGCATCGAGGGATGGAGCCAGATCGTGCATTGGGCGGGAGTGCGGATGGCGGACTTCCTGGAAGCGTACCCGCCGGCGGCGATCGATGGCCGCGAGCCGCGCTACGTGTACATGGAGACGCCTGACGGAGACTACTACGTAGGCTACGATCTCCAGGCGCTGCGTCATCCGCAGATGCTGCTGGTCACGGAGATGATGGGCCAGCCGCTGATGTAGAAGCACGGCGCGCCGCTCCGGCTACATGCGCCGACGCGGTATGGGTACAAGCAGATCAAGCGCATCGGGCTGTTCGCATACACGAACGACAAGCCGGACGATTACTGGACGAAGCTGGGGTATGACTGGTTTGCGGGGCTGTAGGGTGGGGGGATTATTGTCCGAATGGAACTGATGCGTTCCCCAGACCTGGACGAACCCGGTTGTCCTACTTCGATCACTTGCAGAGCTTCCGCATCTGAGTCACGATAGAGTAGGCCAAGGGGTGTCGAACGATGGAATTGAATGAGCTGTTGAAACGTGCACGTACATCCGAGATGTCTCCAGAGCAGCGCGAAGAGCAGAGGAAGAGTTTTGCGTATGGAAACACGAAGTTTGAGAACGATCGCATTACGCGATCCACGATCGACCGTGCTTCAAGAGAGTTGGCGATACAAGCGGAGTTAAAGAGCCAACCTTGACGACAGGCGATCGCAAGAGTACGACGGATCATGAGGATGATCTCGATCAGATTATTAGCGACAGCGAGGCTGTCGCGTTGCAAGAGGCCGTCAACGGCCTCTTGCAGTTTGATGAGGTTCTTCGACTCGCGAACACTTTCTCGCCCGCGCTGAAGTTCAACGCAACCTCAGCGATGATTCTTGATCTGAATCGGATGGCGATTCAAGGGATTCGCCGTTCCGCAGGAATGTTCCGGCAAGTGTCGGTCGCAATCTCGAACACTTCTCATGTTCCACCTGCTCACGAGGAAGTACCGCAGCTGATCGCCGAAATGTGCGAATACGTCAATACTCACTGGCATCTACATGGGGACGACATCACAGACGCACTCCATATCTCCGCGTACTTCATGTGGCGTTTGAACTGGATTCATCCCTTTCGCGATGGAAATGGTAGAACGTCACGGGCTATGTCGTACTTGGCGCTTTGCACTCGTCTTGGCATACTGCTTCCAGGAACGCCTACCATAGCGGATCAGATTGTAGACAATCGTCAACCGTATTACGCCGCAATTGATGCCGCAGATATGGCTTGGAAGGAAGGTCGCGTAGACGTGAGTGAGATGGAGATTCTCATCCGCCGTCTTCTGGAGAAGCAACTAACTTCCAC
>CAXTUR010000008.1:0-2070 GCA_964247455.1 uncultured Acidobacteriaceae bacterium
CACCCAAAGCGCGCCCTCGTCACCGGAGGCGCGGGCCTCATCGGCTCCCACATCGTCGACCTCCTTGTTCGCGAGGGCTGGACCGTCCGCATCCTCGACAACCTCGAGCCCCAGACCCACAAGCATGGCCGCCCCAAGTGGCTGAACCCGGCCGCCGAGTTCCGGCAGGGCAACGTGCAGGACTACGACACCATGCGCGCCGCGCTGACCGACATCGACGTCGTCTTCCACGAGGCGGCCTACGGCGGCTATATGCCCGAGATGGCCAAGTACGTCCTGGTCAACTCCTTCGGCACGGCGCAGATGCTCGAGATCATTCGCGACCACCAGTTGCCTGTCAAGAAAGTAGTGGTGGCCAGCTCGCAGGCCGTCTATAGCGAAGGCGCGGCCACCTGCTCAGAGCACGGTGCGGTCGTCCCCCTGCTGCGCCCCGCCGAGCAGCTCCGTGCGGGCGACTTCGCCGTCCACTGCCCGGTCTGCGGCAAGCCTACCACCTCCATCCCCAGCCCCGAAGCCACACCCGGCGGCGGCGAGACCGTCTACGCCCTCACCAAGGTCGACCAGGAGCGCCTCGTCCTCCTATGGTCGAAGCAGACCGGCATCCCGGCGGTCGCGCTGCGCTACTCCTGCACCTACGGCCCGCGCCAGTCGCTCTTCAACCCCTACACCGGCGTCATCGCCATCTTCTGCACGCGCCTGCTAAACGGCCAGCCGCCTGTCTTGTACGAGGACGGAGGGCAGACGCGCGACCTCTGCTTCGTCGAGGACATAGCCCGCGCCAACCTGCTCGTCGCCACCACGGACAAGCTCGACGGGCTGCCCGTCAACGTCGGCAGCGGACGCGCCACCAGCGTCCGCGACCTTGCGGGGATCATCGCCGCGCAACTCGGCGTCTCGGTCGAACCGCTGGCAAGAGGCGAGTTCCGCCCCGGCGAAATCCGCTCCCTCATCTCCGACATCACCCGCATCCGCGCCGTCGGCTACGAGCCGCAGACGAGCATCGACCAGGGCATCGCGCGCTATATCGAGTGGATCAAGACACAGGGAACGGTCGAGGACTACTTCGCAAAGGCTGAAGCGGGACTCCGGGCGAAGGGGATCGTGCAGAGCGTGCAAGCCTAAAAGGTTAGACTCCTCTCTAGACGTGCTAACTTTGCGCTGATGGAGAGTCAAGGCGATGGCAGGGATCAAGCCACACAATGTGGAATGTGCTTCCAACGATAAATCCGTGGACGCGCCATCCGGCCGACGGAGTGCCGTACACACCTGGAAGAGCAAATTGCCATGCTTCATCCGTCCACAAGTCTTCTTCGTAAGCGTCGATACCCGCGAAACCGTCCTTTTCGGTCGTTTCTGTGAAGTAAATCGGATGACGTTTGTTATCGTTCCGCATCTCGCGGAAGTTGTCAATCGAGCAGCTCTGGTAGCGTATGATCTCGTTCATCAACGCATCATAAAACTCTTTAGTGCATTCGCTAAGCGGAAACCGGGGATGACTGAGCTGAAGGTATTCAAAAGAAAACCGAACCTTTTCAGGGTTCGGTTTCACTTCAGGTCTTTGGATTCTAGCCATTCAGCCTTTTAGAGAAGTATGCCTTCATTGAATCAGCACTGATGACGTTTCGAGAGACGGCTTTTGGATCAAGCCCTGTTCGTGCCTCAATCCATGGGCTTTCCTCATGCGAGAGGGCCTCGAGCTGAGTTGCGGTGAACGCTCCGTACGCGCGGATCACGTCCTCGATATGAGCCACTTCGGCGTCCGAGATGCATATGGCTCCGCCGGTAATTTCAATAGGATTCCAGCGGAAGTGCCGATATTCGTAAAACGCTGCCGGGATTACCGGGCCATGCACCCAAGCCTCAACCTGCTCGTGAAAAGCGGGCCGCCCGTGCATTGCTAAACTCCAGCCTTGCACATAATAAAGAAGTTTCTGAAGCTTCAGGTTGGATACTGGAGCGGAGGACTTTTGAATGATAATCTTCGAGACTTCCTTTACCGATGTCATTGATCCCCTTTCAGTAGACTCCACCCCCGTTCGGTTCGATATAGGGTTGCGGAAAGGCGCGCAA
>CAXTUR010000008.1:2080-17549 GCA_964247455.1 uncultured Acidobacteriaceae bacterium
TGCACCCCCTTCCCCTCCCCCCCACCCGCTGGCTGCCGTTTCGGTAAACCGAAACGGTAACGCAAGCGGGTATGCAAGCTGCAAGGGATCAGAACTCTACGTCGGGTGCAATAAGGATACTGTACGTGCAAATCTGCCATGTACCTCGTGAGGTGTACGGCTTTAGGTGCAGACTAATGTCTACGCGATGCCCAGCTTCCGCTGCAACTGCTCCAGCGTAATCCCCTTAGTTTCGGGGTAGACAAACAGGACCACGAAGAACTGTAGCGCCATCATGGCCGCGAAGAACGCAAACGGGACGCCGCCCGAGGCCTTCGCCAGCACGGGGAAGATGAACGAGATGATGGCGTTCATGATCCAATGCGAGCTGGAGCCAAGGCTCTGCCCTTTAGCACGGACGCGGGTGGGGAAGACCTCCGCGATATAGACCCAGATAACCGCTCCTTGCGAGAGCGCGAAGAAGGTGATGTAGCCGCAGAGCAGCCAGACCAGCAGGTCCTGATGGCTGCTAGTAAAGAAGATGCCAGCTACGCCCGCCAAGCAGGCCGCCGTGCCGACCGAGCCGACGAGCAGCAGCGTCTTGCGGCCGATCTTGTCGATCAGGCTCATACCCAGCATGGTCGCGATTAGATTGATGAGGCCTATGATAACGGTCTGCAGTGAGCCGGAGAGCTGACTGAACCCGGCCTTCTCGAAGATGAACGGCGTGTAGTACAGAATCGCGTTGATGCCGGCGAGCTGGTTGAAGAGGCCGATCGACACCGCGAGGAAGATGGGCAGCTTGTACTTGGCCTGGAAGAGCGGCTCGTCGCCCATACCGCGCTCCATGTGGATCGAGTCTTTGATCTCCTGCAACTCCGCCTCGGAGTTCGGCGAGCCCATCATGCGGAGCACTTCGAGGGCCTCGTCCGTCTTGTTCTGCGTCACCAACCAGCGCGAGGAGCGCGGAATTCCGTAAAGCATGATGAGAAAGAGGATAGACGGCACCGCCGCTACGCCCAGCTGCCAGCGCCACTGCATGGCCGCCGCGTCGAGATGATGCACGAAGTACCCGGCGATCAGGTAGTTCGACAGGTAGGCCAACAGGATGCCGAAGACGACGTTGAACTGGAATAAGCCCACCATCCGTCCGCGCCACTGCGCCGGTGCCAGCTCCGCGATGTACACCGGCCCGAGTACGGACGAGCCGCCGATGCCGAGCCCGCCAATCAGCCGGAAGATCATCAGCGACGGCCAGTTCCAGGCAAACGCGCTGCCGATGGCAGAGACCGTATAAAGGATGGCCATAATCCGCAGCGCCTCGCGGCCGCCGATCTTCTGTCCCAGCACGCCGGCGGACATCGCGCCGATCACGGTCCCGATCAAACCGATGGCGACGGTTAGACCGAGGCTTGAGGGCGTCAAGCTGAAGACGGTCGTCAGCTGCTGCGTGGTCCCGGCGATCACCGCCGTGTCGAAGCCGAACAGCAGCCCGCCGAGCGCGCCGACGATAGTGCTTTTAAATAGGAAGGGGGTCATCTTCATAGTGCGGCGTTCTCCCGTGCGGCGGCAATGCACCAGCATACAGGGCCAACCCCACTCCGCAGCGAAAGCAATCTGCTTCTGCCTTGCCCTTGCCTCTCTGGTCTTCTTCCCGAAGAACCCGCGCGCGCAGGCAGCGGGTTCGTGTCACTCTGGTGGGTTAGCTCGGTTCAGAAAAGCCGACTTGCAGATCCGCCTTGTGTCGACAATGCAAATTAGAATCGTATCGAGGACAAACCAGTGAAACGAGTCACAGGAGTGATGGGTCTCGTCGGCATAGTGATCTTGAGTGCGGCGGCATCGGCTGCTTACTCGGGTAAACCCGCGTCGTCCGACAGCAACTTCTTTCTGGTGCCGCATCCTGTTACCGGATCGAACCTGAGCTTTTTAACATACCGGGTAATTTCGGTTTACGGTCCAGGTATCGAGGACAGCGTTGTAGTGATGCCCGCAACTGGTACATACACGTTTCTTGCTGGCGGTTCACCGGACGCGATCCACTGGAAGGCCGATGTAAGGATGGACGGAAAAAGGATGATCAAGGCGGTCGAAGGTGAATATCGTGATCACGGAAGCACTCTGTGCTACGGGGAGAAATGCTCGTTCAACACGAATGCCAGTGGCCCCTTCTACAACCCCACGTTCTGGGGTAGCCCACAGAGGAGTGAGCTGAAGCTTGGTCGGACCTGGACATTGGCGCTGAACAAACCATGGGAGCTTGGCCCTCCAGGCACCCAGAACGTCACAGTCGTTTCGCTTGATAAGGCGAACGGAGTCGCGATGCTCAAACGGGAAGGTAGCGGCGTTGGTCCTTACGAGGGCGCTCACGACTCGATGACTGTCAAGAAGGACGGAAAGTCTTATAAAGTGTTCATAAGGTACGGCACTGCTCATTGGAGCGGGCAAGCGGTGATCCGGCAAGGCGTCATCATCAGCGACGAACTGCTCTGTAGCACCCCTGTCGAACTGTCTTCCCCCGAGCTTGGAACCATTCAAGCGACAGAACGACAGTATATGTCGGTTTTGGAGCACCCAGACCCTATTGCGATGTGAAGCGCGCCGCAAGTCGAGACAGACCAAACCTTATTACTTCACTCAATTTCCACCTTTCGATTGAAGACGGCCGTCAATTAAGAGGCCTATCGTGGAAGAGCCTCGAAGTCTTACGATCCGCCGTTCCGGTGCACCATGCGCTTCCCCCGTAAAGCCCGTCTCCTCCACCTCGCCGCCGCTCTGGGCATCGCCGCGATTGCTGCCGCCTTCTTCATGCACTCGCCGCGCACCGTAAAAGCTGGCACCGAGACCGACGAGTACATCGCCTCCCGCGCCGCCTACAACGAGAAGATCGGGGCGAAGTACAACTACCGCTACGGCAAGGAGCTTCCGTTTCTTCCCTCGAACGCGACGACTGACACGGGCGCTTTTATCGATCCAAAGAGCTTTCCGACCGCTGAATACTGCGGCCACTGTCACCAGGAGAGTCATAAGCAGTGGCGAGAGTCCGCCCACTCAAACTCCAATCGCGTGCCTTACTACCTGAAGAACGTTGCGTTGCTGAACGACACCAAGGGCATCGAGTTCTCCCGCCACTGCGAGGGCTGCCACGACCCGATCGCGCTGGTAGCCGGGGCCTTGACCGAGAGCGCACCGAAGAAACGGCCCTACGATCAGGACGGCGTGACCTGCTCGGTCTGCCACGCCATCCAGTCCATCGACACGCGCGGCACGGGCAGCTATGTGATGGGCGTTCCCGCCGTGCTGGTGGACGAGAACGGCGCTCCGATCACCCGCAAGGTGTCGGACGCGGAGATCCTGGCGCACCTCGACCGCCACTCGCAGGCCGTGATGAAGCCCTTCTATCGGACGAGCGAGTATTGCTCCTCCTGCCACAAGGCGGCTTTACCGAAGGCGCTGAACGACTACAAGTGGCAGCGCGCGATCTCGCTGTACGACGAGTGGCAGAACTCCTCCTTTGCCAAGCAGTCGCCGCTGCCGTTCTACGTCAAGGACTCGGTCTCCACCTGCCAGACCTGCCATATGCAGCGCGAGGGCCTGAAGCTGAACGATCCCGGCGCGAAGAAGGGCCAGCTTGCCTCGCACCGCTGGCTCGGCGCAAACACGTTGATTCCGAAGCTCTATGGCTTCGACGAGCAGGCTACGCGCATCGTGCAGTTCCTTCAGGCGTCGGTCTTCAACGTGGACATCTTTGCGCTGGAGCATGGCGAGATCGTCGACAGCTCGTCCACGAAGGACCTGATCGCGCCGCTCGGCCAGGTGCCGTTCCACATCACGCCTGGCGAGATGCTGACCGCCGATGTCGTGATCCAGAACAAGGGCATCGCCCATTCGCACGTGCCCGAGCAGCGCGACATGTATGAGTCCTGGGTAGCGTTCCAGGTGAAGGACGCAAGCGGCAGGGTGCTCCATGACTCCGGCTTCATCCAGCCCAACGGCAATCTTGACGAGCGCGCTCACACCTTCACAAACCGGCTGATTAACGTTAAAGGCACGGCCAACCTGAACCATGAGGTTTGGACGAATCGCGTCGTCGCCTACAACAACACGATTCAATCCGGTCGGTCGCAGCTAGTGCGCTACTCCTTCCTGATGCCCAAGGACGCGACCGGGCCGGTAACGATTACGGCCACGGTCAAGTACCGCCGCTTCGACCAGCACTTCGTCGATTTCGGCATGGGCAAAAATCATTACGAGCAGCCCATTGTGGACATGGTCTCGCAATCGCGCACCTTTGCACCCGGCGACAATGCCGCCACTTCGCTGACGGGCGACCAGGCCAAAGCGGAGAACAAAGAGTGGATGCGCTGGAACAACTACGGCATCGCGCTGCTCGATGCGCAGCAGTATGCGGCGTCGGTCCATGCCTTTGAGCGCGTCGCCAAACTGCGCCCCGACTACGCCGACGTGTTCACCAACATGGCCATCGTCGACATTCAATGGGAAAAGTACGACGACGCCCGCCCTAATCTCGAAAAGGCGCTAAGCCTTGCCCCCGGCAACGCCCGCGCGCTCTATTATCGCGCATTGGTCGAGCGAAACCTGGGCGATATGGACCTCGCCATCGCCGACTTGCAGGCCGTCGCGAAGGCCTTTCCGCGCTCCCGCGACGCGCACCGTGAGCTAGGCTTCTCCTTCTACCAGCTGCACAAATACGATCTGGCGCGCGCCGAGTACGAGACGGTCCAGTCCATCGACCCGGACGATCTGGCAGCGCACTACAACCTCTCGATCCTTTATCGACGTCTCGGCTTGAAGGACAAGGCCGCCGTCCAGGCCGCCTACTTCGCCGACCAGAAGGACGATCCCACGGCCAGCACCTATGCGCTCGAGTACCTCCGTAAGCACAATGAGATCGCCAACGAGAGTGTCATCTGGCACACGCACGAGCTGGACATCCCGCAGAAGCCCGGCGGCCCAACCCAGATCGTCGCCCCCACCAGCCAATCGATGAGCGGGGCCTTCTAGACGATGGTTCACCGATCTGCTCTCTGTACCCTTGTGCTTGCCGCCGTTGCTCCGCTCCTCCTGGTGCGGCCCTCTCCCGTCGGCGCCAACGCCGATCAGAAACGGCTTGGCGCAACCCTGTTCCACGAGCGCGGCTGTGAGCATTGCCACGGAGTAAACGGCATCGGCGGCGAGGAAGGCCCCGACCTCAGCACCGTCGGCAAACAGATGAAGAAGCCGGACCTCGAACACCGCATCCTGAAGGGCGGCGGCGGGATGCCTCCGTTTGCGGACGCTCTCCAGCCAGACGAGGTTGCAGCACTGGTCGAGTATCTGAGTATCAAGAAGAAGGCACCGAAGCACAAGCCCACTCCGAACCCCAGCTAAGCCGCTCTATACTTCTGCTTAACGAGGTAGGATACGAACGTGAACGAACGCAAGCCGGTCGATGAGATGATTGGAGAAGCGTTCCGCGAGGTCGGCATACTGATCTTCGTATTCGCAATCTTGGATCGCGCTGTCGCAGGGCATCTCACAGCCGCGTGGACCTTGAACGCTCTGGCGACTAGTACAGCATTCTTCACGGCAGGATGCTATGTGGAAAGGAACAGAAAGAATGGGTGATTACACTTCGCTTATCCTGGGTGGCGGTTGGGGTCTCATCGTTTTTATAGGGACCCTCATCCACATGCGCCTCAAGACCCGCGCCATGTCCCGCCGTAGTTCGTCTGAAAACTCCAGCTTTCCAAAACCCGAACATCCCGAGCTACTCGGCCACCGCTAATTACTGCCGCGCCACCAACCCGACCCGCATGATTGCCGCACCACCGTATGCGTCTTCAGCAGAATGTCCCAGGTAGGGCCGAGTAGGATTTTCCAGCCGCTCCAGCATCGTGCTGAGCGCCGCCGCGCCGATGTTGGCGCAGTTCTGATGCTGCGTCGTCAACGGTGTGAGCAGCATCGAAGCATACTTCACATCGTCCACACCCACCACCCGCATCTCTTCCGGCCCGCGAACGCCGTTTGACGAAAGGTGGCTCATCACTGTCGCCGCTGTTGCATCGTCAGCGCAGACGATCGCCTCTGGCCGGCACGCATCGAGGACATGGTTGAGGAAGCGCGTATCCTCCGAGTCTCCTCGCCGCACCAGAGCCTCCTGCACCCCGACCCGATACACGAAGAGAGCCTCGCGATATCCGGCGATCCGCCCCGTGATCGTCGACGCCGACAGCGGCTTGGCCACAAAATGCGATCCGCTGCGGCCCTAGCCTGAGCAAGCAGATCGTCGTAGATCCGGCGGTATCTCGGGACCCTACCACAAGACCCGCCGAACGCGACTCCGGCGAGCTTCCCATGTTGCTGCTTGAACCGGTGTTCTCATATGTCATGGCCGCCACGTTCTCCACGAGAACAGGTAACGTACATGTTGTATGACAGATGGTGCAGTAACTATAAAGAGAAGTCTTCGTCCCGGCAATCTGTTTCGCGTCTTGGTTCGTTTCGAAGACAGCTGCGGTCGAACAGCCACTTTGCCTCCGCGTCGTCGGAGAGGCTTCTAAGGTCCCATGGTTTACTACCGCACTGAGGCGGTCCTGTTTATGTTTCGTTGCGGTTCTTGGCTTCATCAGATCGTACTTTGCGCGGTAAAGGGTGCGATCCTCAGTGTCGCCTGTACGCTCGCCATTGCCCAGACACCCGATGCTCCGCAAGACAAGCTACGCCCCATCCAGCAGATGATCGACAAGGGTGATGCGGCCGGTGCGCTGAAGCAACTGGACGGCCTAGCTGCCGCACCGCCAGTCGCCCCTGGTATATACCGTCTCCAGGGCAAGGCTTTCTACGCCCTCAACCGCTTTGCCGAGGCTGACAACGCATTTGCCTCGGCGCTCGCCCAGGACCCGCGCGATCTTGAATCGACGCAACTCCGTGGTTTGACCCTCTTCCGCGAGGGAAAGCCCGGCGAGGCCATTCCGCTGCTGACCGCCGCGCACGATTGGGGGCCCGACACCCGCGTCGATCCGAGCTACGTGCTCGCCCTGTGTTACCTCGACACCCGCCGGTACGACGACGCGCGGCATTCTTTTGCCTCCCAATACGGCTTCGCGCAGGATTCCGCCCCGGCGTATCTGCTGGCCGCCAGGATGCTCCTGCGCCGTGAATACGTTCCGGTCGCCAAGGAGTTCGCCGACAAGGCCGTCGCGCTCGACCCCAATCTTCCGCTTGCCCACCAGCTGCTTGGCGAGATCGCCTTGGCTGGCAACCGTCTTGACGAGGCCATTGCCGAGTTTGAGAAGGAGCGCGCCCGCAACCCGCTCGACGGCAACATCTACGACCGTCTGGGCGACGCCTATACCCGCGCCGCCAAATATCAGGACGCGCTCCAGTCGCTGCAGCGCGCCGTTCTGCTAGAGCCAAATGTTACCGGCCCGTTTATCCTTCTCGGCAAGGTCCTCCTCAAGCAGCAGAATCCTTCAAACGCCGCTATGTATCTGGAACGCGCCCGGTCGATGGACCCGGCTAACTACATGACGCATAGCCTTCTTGGCCAGGCCTATCGTGCCCTGGGCCGCCCGGAAGACGCCACCCGCGAGATCGCCCTCGCGCAAAAGATTCAGGCCGATAGCGAACCGAAGTTCGGACCAGTAAAGTAGAAGTACTGTGCGGTTGCGCCTGCTCATCGCCGTTCTTCTTCTAGCCGCCGTCATTGGACACGCACAAACATCGTCCAGCCCCGACGTCGTCTGCGCCAGCTGTCACCGCGAGATCGCCGCCGCCTACGCCAAAACCACGATGGCGCGTGGCAGCGGCTCAGCCCTCGAAGGAGCCAGCGGCATCGTTCCCGGCGGCTTTCGCCATGCCGCTTCAGGAGTGGACTACAAGGTTTTTCTTCGTGAGAGCTCCCTCTATCTCTCCTTCGATCGCGACGCCACGCTGAGCAAGCCCGCACTGCATGGCGAGCAGCGGCTCCTCTACTTTGTCGGCTCCGGCCAGCGCGGACGCACCTTTCTTTACCAGCAGGGCGGCCAATGGTTTGAGGCTCCCATCAACTATTACAGCAAGAAGGCGCTCTGGGAAATGGCACCGAACTTCGGCTCCGTCACCGCCATGCCCACGCCGCTGCCGGTCGACGCCAATTGTCTCCACTGCCACGCCACCAGCGTCACTACCGCCCGGCCCGAAGCCCGCAACCGCTTCCTCGCCGCGCCCTTCGCCCAAGCCGGGATCGGCTGCAGCTCCTGTCACGGCAATGCGACAGCCCATCTTGCCGCGAATGGCCACGGTCCTATCGTCAATCCCGGAAAGCTCGCTCCCGCCCGTCGCGACAGCGCCTGCCTCAACTGCCACCTTGAAGGCGACGCCGCCGTCTTCCGCGCCAATACCTCGCCCGCCAGCTTCCGTCCCGGCGACGACCTCGACCACTACGCTGTCTACTTCGTTAAAACGTCGGCACAAGCAGGAGGAGGCCGCGCCGCCAGCCAGTGGGAAGCCCTCCTCCGCAGCGCCTGCAAGTCCGGTGTAGATGGAAGGCCCGGCGCGGGCGATGCCTTGACCTGCACCACCTGCCACGATCCGCACAGCTCTCCGCCTGCGGCCGAGCGCGTCGCCTTCTACCGCGCCAAGTGCCTCACCTGCCACACTGATCCGGTCATCGCAACCCAGCACTTCCCAGCCCAGCAAGACTGCGCCACCTGCCATATGCCCACGCGCAACACGACCGACATCTCCCACAACCAGTCGACCGACCACAACATCCAGCGCAACCCTGCCCAGGCTAACCTTCGCTTCGCCGCGCTCACGGAGACCACCGAGCTCGTGCCCGTCGGCAAGGCCGCGGTGACAGACCGCGACCTTGGTCTGGCCTACGCGCAGTTGGCCGAACGCGGCGACCGCGCCTCCGGCGAAAAGGCGCTCACACTGCTTAGCCGATCCGAATCGTCCCTGGGTGAAAAGACCGACACCCCCGTCCACGTCCAGCTCGGCTTCCTCTACCAACGCAGCGGTGACTCCGCTAGAGCCCGCACCGAGTACGAAGCCGCATTGAAGTCCGATCCCTACGAACCCACGGCCCTTGGTAATCTCGCCGTCCTTGACGCTGGTTCGGGACACGCCGCCGAAGCCGTCAAGCTCCTCCAGCGTGTCATTGCCGCCGACCCCACCCAGACCGCGGCTGGGCTGAATCTGGCGTTCATCCAATGTCGTTTGGGCGACAAAGCCGCTGCGCTTTCGACACTGAACATGCTAGCCAACATCTCCCCCGACCAATCTGCCGTCCGCCGCTTCCTCGACACAGGCACCTACGGAGACCAGCGATGTGCTCTCCGGTAGCCCGATCTCTTTGTCGGTCATGAAAGTGTACCGAGGCATCGGCGGGAGCTTTTACCAGTCGCTGCTGCCCGGTACGCACATCGCCGCAGACCGGAGTTGCCGTCTTCGCGAGTTCGACAAGGCCCTTACTGCAAGTGCTAGTCTCCCCGCTTTGTCCCCGAGCGGATCAGCGAAACACTAAAGCCCGTGCTGATGCCGTAGGGATGGATCTGGCCGAAGGTAAACTGCGGCCATTGCTGGTACTCGAAGTCGACCAGCCGGAGCCGGACGCGCTCCGATGCCCGCCAGTCCACACCCGCTCCCGGCGCGATAACGAAGTAGTTCCCCGTTGCGTACCCATAAGGAAAGCTGAACCGTCCCAGCCCGGCGAGCACCTTCACATACGGGTCCAGCCGATGCGGGCGGAGCGAGACGCGCGGCCCCACAAGGTAGGTTGAGTAGCGCGTCTCCGCATCACTATGGACGCGTGTCCGGGCGAACTCTCCCTCTACGCCGAACCGCCAGGACGGGTTGAGATCGACGAACATCCCAAGGCTGCCCAGATCGCGATGCCCGTAGTCGAGCTTGAACACGCCCGCGGTCGCGCCCACGACCACGAGCGAGCCTGGCCCGGTGCCCGCATACCGCGCCTGTCCGTGGCAGACCGCCGCCAGAACCACCAGGAGAAAGCCGATCCAGATGGCCTTCATGGCGTCACCATCAGCGTCATGTTGACGGCTTCGAGGACGTTCGCGCCCTGGGCCGCCGCCGTGATCTGGAAGTGGTACGTCCCCGGCGGTGTGCCGTTGACCGTCAGCGATCCGCAGCCCGAAAGCCCAGCCATCGTGCCCAGTGCGCAGAGCGCTAGGAGCAGCCGCATCGCCGGCAGGCTCAACCGTTTGTGGAAGAGCAGCAGCAAAGCGCCGAGCGGTAGCCCGCACAGCGCCAGCAGCCTCCTGCCTCCGCGTGATTCAAGATGAGCCACACTGCCCGCCGTCAGCGGTGCGCCGGTATCGACCACCACCTGCACCGTCTGGCTGCCGCCTGCCGCGAGTGAGGTCTGATCGACGCTGAACGTACACGTCGCTGCCGTTGGCAGTCCCAGGCAGCCAAGCTTGAAGTCGTCCGCAAAGCCGCGCACTGAGCCAATGGTGAAGTTTACAGTCGTATGGTCGAGCCTCTTCAACGACATCGCCGCTTTGTCCACGCCTACGGTGAACTGCGATGGCTCGCCGACTGAAATCTCGACGTTCGTCGACGCAGATCCCGCATAGGTCCCGTCGCCCGAGTAGGTGGCCACGACATCGGTCAAGCCGACCTGTGGGTTGATGGTCAGCGTCGCGACGCCGGTGCCATCGACCGGTGTCGTCCCCAGCACCGTGCCGCCCGCCGAAAAGACCGCCGTCCCGGTCGGCACGATCGCACCCGTCCATTGCACGACGGAGATCAGCGTGACCTGCTGGCCGCCGGTCAACGAGGTAGCCGAGCTCGTCAGCACGTCTGCCGTCGGACGCAGCAGCACCGTCTGCCCGAGCGGCACGGAGGTGCTCGTCAGGTCCAGCGCGTCGCCGTCGAACATGGCGGTCAGCGGATGCAGGCCTACGGTCAGTTTGTCTGTGGTGAAGGTTGCCACGCCGTGCGCATCAAGCGTTCCCTGCCCGAGAGTGGCTTGGCCGTCGAAGAACGTCACCGCTCCGTAGGGAGTGCCGCCTGTGCCGGTTACGGTCGCCGTCAGCGTGATCGCGTCCTCAGCCACCGAAGGCGTCAGGCTCGTCGCCAGGGCCGTGGCCGTGGTCGCCTGAACGACCGTCTCGACGAACGGGGCCGACGTGCTGCCTAGATAATTCGTGCTCGCGGCATACTGCGCGGTGATCGTGCTCGGCCCAAGCGGAAGGGTAGCCAGTGCCAACGTCGCCACGCCGTTGGCCGAGAGCCGGTTCGATCCGAGGGCCACGCCGTTGCTCAGGAACGTCACCGTGCCTGCGATCACGCCGCCCGTCGCCGCGCCCGACGCTACGCCAACGGTCGCGCTCAGGGTCAGGTTCGCGCCAGCTGAAGCGGGGTTTGCGCTTGAGGTCACGACCGTCGCTGTTGCGAGCTGTTGTACCGTCTCGACCACCGCGGCCGAGGTGCTGCCCGCATAGTTGGCGTCGCCCGCATAGACCGCCACCACCGTATGCTGGCCCGGTGGGAAGGCGGTCGTCGAGAAAACCGTTGCGCCTGTACCGTCGAGCGTCCCCGTGCCCAGTGTCGTCGTGCCTTCTTTGAACGCCACGGTTCCCGACGCGATCATCGTGTTGCTGCCGGTCACCTGCACGGAGAACGTCACGGAGGTTCCGACAGGGATGACCGCCGCGCTCGCAGTCAGGACCGTGGCGCTGGCTTGGCCCTGCACCACCTGCTGCACCGTGTTCGACTGGCTTACGCTGTTGGTCGTGTCTCCTTGGTACGAAGCCACCAGCGTGTGCTGCCCGATGGCTAGGGTCGAGGTGGTCCAGGTAGCGATGCCAAACCCGTCCAGGGCGACCGTCCCGAGCGTTGCGCCGTCGCTGGTAAAGACCACATTGCCGGTCGGAACCGTACCATGGCCGGTCACCGTTGCCGTCAGGGTGATCGTCTGCGTCGCGTACGACGGATTCGCGCTCGACTGCAAGACCGCCGTGGCCAGCTGCTTGACGCTCTGCGTGATCGCCGGCGTGACGCTTGACGCGTTGGTCGCATCGCCCTGATAGGCCGCCGTGATCGTATGCGGCCCTGGCGCGAGGATAGAGGTCGTAAACGTCGCTAGATGTGATTCGTTCAGCGTTCCGCTCCCAATCACGGTGGCGCCGTCGAGGAAGTTGACCGTGCCTGTCACGTTCGTACCTTGGGTGGTCACATGAGCCGTAAAGGTCACGGGTGAGTTGAACCCCGCCGGGTTCACATTCGTGCTCAGCGTCGTGGCTGTTGGATCGACCGAGAGCGACTGCCCGCTGACGCCGATCAGCGCCGAGGAGTCGCCCGCGTCCGAAGGCAACGTGATCGATCCCACCGCCGGATTGCCCAGCACCGTTGGCGAAAACGCCACGCCCAAGATACAGGCCGCGCCCGTGGCCAGTGAGCCCGGGAGCACGCAGGTGGTCGTCGCGGGATCGAGTGAGGCGTTCGAAAACACCGGCGCGAGGAGAGCCATGGCCGCGTTGCCGTCGTCTTCCATCTGCTCCAGCTGCGGAGCCGTGGTCCGGTTCACGCGGATGGGGGAATACTTGAACGCCGCCAGGCTGCCGTTCACCTTGCGGATGCGATTGTTAAAGTAGTCACCGAAGTAGAGGTTGCCTTGCCCGTCGTAGAAGACTGAATTAGGCCCGTAGATCTGCGCCTTGTCCGCGTTGCCGCCGTCGCCCGCGAACTGCTCGGCCCCATTGCCCGCGACGGTCGAGATGAACCCTGTGGCCGCGGTCACCTTGCGAATCCGGTTGCTGCCCGCGTCGGCGACATAGAGGTTGCCCGCCGCGTCCACCGCTACGCCCGAGGGCAGGGCCAGCTCCGCGTTTACAGCCGGGATGCCAGAACTTTGCAGGTCCGATCCGCCGCCCGCGACCGTCGTAATCGTTCCGCCCGGGTCAATCCTCCGAATGCGCGCGTTGTTCACATCCGCGACGTACAGGCTGCCGTCTGGGCCAAAGTTGATCCCCTCCGGCGTGTTCAAGGAAGCGTTAATCGCCGGTCCACCGTCGCCACTAAAGAACGCCACATAGTGGCCCGCGAACTGAGTAATGACACCTGTCTGCAAGTCAATTCGCCGGATCGTGTTGTTGCCCGTGTCCGCAATCATCAGCCGGTGCAGCGTATCGATCGCTAGCCCGCCGACACCGGAGAGATGCGCTGAAGTCGCCGGTCCGCCATCTCCGGGCACGCCTCCCGACCCGCCCGTCCCGGCGATGGTAGTGATCATTCCGGTCTGCGTGTTCAGCATCCGCACCACGTAGTTGCCGCTGTCGCCGATAAACAGATTGCCAGCGCCATCAATAGCCAGCGAGTACGGCGCGTTGACCAGCGCGGACGTGCCCGGCCCGCCGTCACCGCTGTAGCCTGCGTTGTTGCCGCCCACCACAGTTGTCATAAGGCCGGAGACCGCGTCTACCCGGCGCACACGGTTGTTATTCGTGTCGGCGATGTAGAGATTGCCAGCCGCATCCGTGACCTCACCCTGGGGGAGAAAGATCGCGCTCTGGGTCGCGGGATGGTTGTCGCCGGAGTAAATCCACTGCGCGTCGCCGGCGACGGTGGTCACCAGGCCCGGTGTCAGCACGCTCAATGAACCCGTCCCCACGCCTTCCAAATAGGCTTGACCCAGCACGTTGCCGCCGCCATCGACCAACAGCACCGCGCCATGCCGCCCGCCGGGAAAGCGCGGCGCGAAGTTGACCGCTACCGTGCAGCTTCCGCCCGCCGTGTATCCCACGCCCGAAGCACAGCTTCCGCCCGCCGTCAGGGTGAAGTCTAAATTCAAGGCTCCGCCCGTCAGCACCTCGGCCGCCGCCGCCGTCCCGGTCTGGGTGATGGTAACCGTTACCGCCTCGCTGTCCGTCGCTCCGACCGTTACCGGATGGGGAAAGGGGAAGATCGTCTGCGCCTTTGCTTCGCCGGGTATCGCTCCGGTAAGCGCGAGCAAGCCCAGCGCAACCCCCAGCCAACGGGCGCGCGCCCGGCGCATCCCTCTTCCGATCAAACCGAATCCATCCATCGCCCGGGTCCCGTACCGCATGAGTTCCGCCCGGCGCACCGGGCATTACTGTTGTGTATCGGCGCGGGACAGTCTCCCGTTACGGCGTGTTTTGCACACGGCCCATCGACCGGTCCCTTTCGGCCACAGTCCACTAAACTTGAGAGACATGGCGGAAGATTTTGTAGAAGTGCTGAAGGCGCAGGTCGACATCGTCAAGGTGATCGGCGAGTACGTGCGCCTGAAGAAGACGGGAGCGCAGAACTACACCGGGCTGTGTCCGTTCCATAAGGAGAAGAGTCCGTCGTTCTCGGTCAACGCGGCGCGAGGGTTCTTTTACTGCTTTGGCTGTCACGAGAAGGGAACAGTTTTCACCTTCGTGATGAAGATTGAGAACGTCAGTTTTCCGGAAGCGCTGCGTACCGTTGCCGCAAAGGCGGGCGTTCCGATGCCAAAGCGCGCGTATTCGCCCGAGGAAGCTCGTGAGGCGGGGCTGCGCGGGCAGTTGATCGACATCCACGAGGCGGCTGCGGCGTACTTCGAGAAAAATCTCAGATCGCCCGAGGCGGCGCGGGCGCGCGAGTACCTAACCGGCCGCGGGCTGACCGCCGAAGCCGTCGCCAAGTTCCGCATCGGGTATGCGCCGGACGACTTCAACGATATGCGCGACCGGTTGCGCGGGCACTTCGCCGAGGAGGTGCTGCGGGCGAGCGGGTTGTTCTCCTCCAAGGAGCAGGCGGACGGCTCGGGCGGGCCGATGTATGCGCGGTTTCGCAAGCGGATTACGTTCCCGATCGCCAATGAACAGGGCAAGGTGATCGCGTTTACGGCGCGGGCACTCGATTCGGACGAGAAGTCGGGGCCGAAGTATATGAACTCGCCCGAGACGCCGCTGTATTCGAAGGGGCACGTGCTCTTCAATCTGGACAAGGCCAAGGCCGATATGCGGACGCTCGACTTCGCGCTGCTTGTAGAGGGGCAGATGGACTGCATCTCTGTTTATATGGCGGGGATAGGGAACGTCATGGCCACCTCGGGGACGGCGTTTACGGAGCTGCAGGCGCGGCTTCTGGGGCGGTTCACCAAGCAGGTGATCGTCAACTTCGACCCCGACACGGCGGGCGCGGCGGCGGCGGAGAAGTCCATCGCGCTGCTGACCGAGGAGGAGTTCAGCGTGAAGGTGGTCGCGCTGGAAGGTGGTCTTGATCCCGACAGGTACATCCGCGAGAACGGCGTGCAGGCGTACATGGCGGCGTTGCGCGGCGCGCAGCGGCACTCAGATTACCTGATCGAGCGGGCGCGGACGCAGTTTGGCACACGGACGCCGGAGGCCAAGGTAAAGGCCATGAACTTCCTCTTGCCGCACATTCGACGGATGCCGAACCGGTTGCACCGCGACGAGTTTGCGGCGGACGCGGCGCAGAAGCTGGGGATCGACTCGGCCGTGATGCGCGAGGAGCTGAAGCAGGCGGCGGC
>CAXTUR010000008.1:17649-41942 GCA_964247455.1 uncultured Acidobacteriaceae bacterium
GCGGCTCCGGAACGACGGTCGGGCAAGTGGCCGACGCGCTCCATACCCTCGAAGGACAGCGGCTGGAGCGGCGGCAGCGGGAGTTGCGCGCGCTGTTGTCGGAGGCGGACCGGCGCGGCGACCAGGCCATGCTGGCACAACTGACCGGGGAGAAGATGCGGATCGACCGCGCCGTGCGGATGCATTGATCCCTCTCTGAGGCAGCCCACTATAGAATCGCAACTGACAGACCCTGTACGTTCACCGACCATCAACCACTAGCAGAGACCCTCGACCATGGCCGGCTTCACCCGCATTCTCAAGAACCTGGGCGCCATGTTTACCGGGCGGATGCTGATGGTGATTCAGCAGGTCATCATGCCGCCGATCTTTATCGCGCGCTACTCGACGGCGGGGTTCGGGCGTTGGGTGGCTCTCTCGGGCGCGGTGTCGGCGCTGGCCATGCTGAACTTTGGCGTGCAGACCTATATGAATCAAGATCTTGCGGTGCGTTACAGCTCCGGCGACCTGGAAGGATACGAGGTGCGGCAGTCGACCGCGCTGCGCCTGCTCCTGGGTATCCTTGGTGTCGCTTTGGTGCTGTGCCTCGTGGCGTTTGTGCTGCCGCTCGATCATTACCTCAAGCAGGATATTGGCCGTCTGTCGACACAGTTAACCGTATACCTGCTGGCCTGCCAGGTGTTGCTGAGCATCCTCTTCGGTTATGTGACCGGCCTCTTTATGGGCGTGGAGCGGGCGCACCGGGGATCGCACTGGAACAATTTCCAGACGCTGCTGACGGCTTCGAGCGTGCTGCTCTGCGTGGTGCTCCGGCTGCCGTTCCCGGTGCTCGCGGGAGTGCAGGTGGTGGCGATGCTTCTGGCCATGGCCGCCGTGCTGGTGGACATCCGCCGCACTGCGCCCGGGCTCTTCCCGCACCTGCGTTATTGGGATAAGGACGCCGTGGCGGCGATCCTCAAGCCCAGCGGCTACTTCGGGCTGATCACCATCACCAGCTTCCTTACCTACCAGGCTCCGATCCTGATCATCAACTGGTTCCTCGGCCCAGTCGCGGTGGCGGGCTTCACCGTCATGCGGCTGGTATTCTCCATGTGCCGCCAGATTCTTGCCATGTTCACGCAGTCGATGGGCGCGGAGATCACGACCCTCTTTGGGCGGCGCGACTGGCCAGGGCTGCTGCTGCTCTACGACTACTCCGAGCGGTTCATCTTCTTCCTGATCCCGCTGGTCAACACCGGCGTGCTGATGCTGTCGCCCGTGCTCATCACGGTCTGGATGCACAAGAAGGCGGAGCTGTTTTCGCCCTATCCTTATATGTTGTCCGCCGCCATTTCGATGGTGATCAGCCTGAAGGAGCACAAGTTTCAGTTCCAGTTCTCAACCAACACCCACGAAGAACTCGCCAAGATCATGTTCTTCAGCTACATCGCGATGACGGCGGTCTCGCTCGCGGTGGTGCCGGTCTTCGGCGTGACGGGCTTTCTGTGGGCGTGGCTGGGCACGGAGGTCTTCCAGATGATCTTCATCATGCGGCTCAACATCAAGCTGTTTGCCGCCATTGAGCCGCTCGAGTTGACGTTTTTGCGGCGGCTGGTCGGCATCTGCGTCCCGGCGTTGGTGCTAGCTCTGCTGCTGCTTCAACGGACGAGCCGCTTCCATCTCGGCTGGCAGATCGGGGTGGCGGTAGGGGCGGGGGTATTAACAGCGGGCATCGCGTGGCCGTTGTTCGGCATTCGGGATGTGATCCGCACTGTGGGCGGGCAGTTCTCGCGGCGGTTCGCGCCTCCGCTGCCTGAAAAGGGCTAGCGCTAAGAGCGTCTCCTGCTGAGCATGGTCGCGTTCGTAGCGATTGGCAGACGTCTAGGCGGCAGTTACTAAGTAACGCAGTCGACACATTAGCAATCCAGCAGGCATCTTGATGAGGCCGCTCTATGCCGATGAAGAGGCTATGAATGCGGTTCAGGAAGCTCCACGGCCTTCGTTGCCTCGTCCGTTCGGTTGCCGCAGCCGCATCCACGGGACCGGCGAGATGGCCGAACTGATCCGTGAAAAGGATTGGAGCGCCACTGTCCTTGGCACGCTTGCCAGCTGGCCGGAGACCCTGCTCACGGCGGTCAACCTGATTCTGGCTTCCCCGATTCCCACGAGCCTTTATTGGGGGCCGCCCCACGTCCTTCTGTATAACGATGGCTACCGACAGTTCCTTGCAAGCCGTCATCCCGCTTCGTTGGGAAAGCCGGGCGCCGAGGTCTGGCAGGAGGCTTGGCATATCGTGGGGCCACAGGTGGAGCACACGTATCGCACGACGGAGACCTTTCACGGCGAAAATTCCCTGGTTCCGATCGAGCGCGAAGGCCAGCTGATCGATCATTACTGGGACTATACCTTCAGTCCGATCTACGACGCGCAGACCGGCCGCGTCGCCGGTATCTACAACACCTGCACCGACGTGACGAATGCCCATCATACCGAGCAGGAGCGCGACAGCCTCGCTCTACGGCTTCAGGATTTGCTAGAGACGACGAGCGAAAGCGTCATTATGATCGACCGGAACTGGCGCTTCACCTACCTCAATCGCGCCGCTGAAACTTTTTCGCTGCCGATCACCGGGCTCGTCGGCAGAGTCATCTGGGAGGCTTTGCCGCGGCTGGTATACGAGGGATCGCCTAACGTTTACCACTACAATCGCGCGATGCACGAAGGCATCTCCGCCGAGTTCGACTCGTTTTATCCTGAACCGATCAATCGATGGCGGCACGTGCAGGTTCGCCCCACAGCGGACGGGATCGTTTTGTTCGCCCGCGACATCACGGAACAAAAGCAGGCGGACGCGGCCCTCAAGGCGTCGACCGACGCTCTCGCTGCCAGTGAGGAAGAGCTCCGGTGGACAATCTCGCTCAGTTCACAGATGGTTTGGACAGCCGATGGCGATGGCGCGATCCTGAAGCATACGCAAAATCTAGTCGATTTGACCGGTCACTCCGATCAAGAGGTGCTGGGCAGTAAGTGGACCGCGTTGATTCATCCCGAGGACGTCGAGCGTATGGAACGGAGCTGGAAGACAAGCATCCGTACCGGGGAACTCTACGATCTGGAGTTCCGGATGCACACTTCGACGGGGCAATATCACTGGTTTCGGGCGCGGGCCTATCCGCGACGGGACGGACAGGGCAAGATCGTTAAATGGTATGGCCTCACCGACGATATCGATGAGCAAAAGCGCCGCGCCGACACGCTCGAGCAGACGGCCGCGGCACTCGCCGCCAGCGAGGAGGAGCTTCGCTGGACGATCCAACTCAGCGCCCAGATTCCGTGGGTCGCCGCGCCGGATGGATCTCTGCTGGCGATCAGCGACCGCTGGTTCAACCTGACGGGAACAAAGCGGGAGGCGGTGCTCGGTTCAGGGTGGGTCGAGGTGCAGCACAGCGACGATCTTGACGAGATAGTGAGCGCGTGGACGCATTCCGTGACGAGTGGAGAACCGTTCGACATCGAGCACCGCATCCGGCTGGCGTCGGGCGAGTTCTGCTGGGTCCGGTCGCGCGCCTTTCCCCGCCGCGATCAGGCGGGACAAATTGTCCGATGGTACGGCACGATCGAGGACATTCAGGCGCGGAAGCTGGCCGAAGAGGGTCTGCGCACGTCGGAGAAGCTGGCCGCCGTGGGTCGTCTAGCGACGTCGATCGCCCATGAGATCAACAATCCGCTGGAAGCCGTGACGAACCTGCTCTATCTCGCGCGCACCAGCGCCGAGCTGCCGGAGGTGCTCTCCTATATTAAGAGCGCCGAGCAGGAGCTGCATCGCGCCTCGGTCATCACCAACCAGACGCTCCGCTTCCAACGTCAGGCGTCCGCGCCCATTCCGCTCGACTCCGAAGACCTGATCGACAACTGCCTCGCCGTGTTTCAGGGCAAGCTGCAGAACTCCTCCGTAACGCCCGAAAAGCGTTTGCGGGCGGAGCGGCCTGTGGTCTGCTACGACGGCGAGATCCGGCAGGTCTTCCTGAACCTAGTCGGCAACGCCATTGACGCCATGCAGGCCACGGGGGGACGGCTGCTGATCCGCACACGCGAGGCACGGCATCCCGCGGACGGCAGGCATGGCCTCGTCCTGACAGTGGCCGATACCGGCTATGGCATCCCACCCGAGGTGCGAAACAGGCTCTTTGAGCCATTCTTTACCACCAAGGGCATCGGCGGCACGGGCCTTGGGCTGTGGGTGACGAAGGATATTGTTGCGCGGCATCGCGGGGTGTTGCGGGTGCGGAGCAAGCCGGTCCGCCGCAAGACCGATCTCGATCCGGACGGTAAGGCGCATGGCGGAACCGTCTTTACGCTATTTTTGCCGTTCGACGCCGCCGTGCGCCATGCGATGCCGGTGCTGCTGCCGCCGTCTGGGCAACACGACGCCGTAGCAGCTTGAGCAGCTCCGTCTCATCTGGCCTTAAGGCGTGCGCGCTTTCGGCTGCCTCTACCGCTTTGACCACCTCGACCGCCGCCTCCTGGCTCTCGGCGGGCGTGCCTTCGAGGTAGGCTTCGAGGACCGCCGGGTGCACATAGCACTTGCGGCAGACGGACGGCGTGTTGCCCAGCCGCGCGGCCACCGACGCGATCGCCTGGACGACGTTCTTCTTGGCCTGGGTGGCGGAGTCGAACGGCTCCAGCTCCCGGAGCATCATCGACGCGAGCACCGAGCCGGCCCAGGTGCGGAAGTCTTTGGCGGTAAAGTGCTGGCCGGTGATCTCGCGGAGATATTCGTTGACGTCGGCGGAGTCGATGGCGTGTCGTGTGCCGTCGGGATCGAGATACTGGAAGAGTTCGTAGCCGGGGATTTCCGAGCAGCGTTTAAGGATGCGGGCGAGGCGGCGGTCCTCGAGATCGATGGTGTGGTGGACGCGGCTCTTGCCCTGGAAGTCAAAGGTGATTTTGGCGCCCTGCACCTCGACGTGCCGGTTGCGCATGGTGGTGAGGCCGTACGATTTGTTGTCGCGGGCGTATTCGGCGTTGCCGACGCGGATGTGGGTGGCCTCCATCAGGCTAACGATGGTGGCGAGGATCTTTTCGCGGGGCAGGCCGGGCAGGGCAAGATCGCGCTCGACACGTTCGCGGATGACCGGCAGCGCGTCGGCGAAGTGGAGCATGCGCTCGTACTTGGTCTCATCGCGGACCTCGCGCCAGTGCGGGTGGTAGCGGCTCTGCTTGCGGCCTTTGGCGTCGCGGCCAGTGGCCTGGAGGTGGCCGTTGGGGTGGGGCGTGATCCAGACATTGGTCCAGGCGGGCGGGACGACGAGGGATTTGATCCGACCGAGTGTTACCGCATCCTTGCATACGGTGCCATCTGGAAGGGTGTAGCGGAAGCCCTTGCGGAACTTGGCGCGCCGGATGCCGGGCTGGGTATCGGTCACGTAGCGAAGGCCGGCGGCGCGCGCCGATGCCACAGGATCGATGACAGGTTCTGGTAGAGCCGCTTGCATGACGGTGGGATGCGGGAAGTACCGGATGTGGAGGCGAGGGTGGGAATCTTTCCGCAGCGTTGCGCGTCTAACGATATGGTATTCTGTGATTCGCTGGGGACTTGTGCCTTTGAACGCCCTGACCCTTTCGAGGTCTTTGGGCTTGCCACCGCGGTCGATACCGCATCTAACCCTCATCGATACCGAAACAACTGAAGGAGAGCACCGTCCAGCGAGACGCTCCTCTCCACAACAAATCTCCCGCAGGAGCGCGTGTGACCGTGGCTGAAGACATTGACAAGTACGAAGAAGATTTAGACAAGCTGATCGAAACGGGAAAAGAGAAGGGCTATCTCACCTATGGTGAGGTGAACGACCTCCTTCCTGGCGACATTACCACGCCGGACGATCTCGACGATCTGATGACGACGATCAACACCCAGGGCATTGATGTGCTCTCGGGCGAGAAGTTTGGTGCGGACCGCGACAAGTACGAGCCTGAAGCTGGGGAAGAGTCTGACGACGTTGAGCTCGACCTTTCTCCCGGGACGCTTGAAAAGACGAACGATCCCGTGCGGATGTACCTCCGCGAGATGGGGACTGTCCCGCTGCTCACCCGCGAGGGCGAGGTCGAAATTGCCAAGCGTATCGAGCGCGGGCAGATCCGTGTGATGAAGGCCATCTCGCGCTCGCCGATCGTGATCCGCGAGATCGTCGGCTTGGGCGAAGACTTGCGCCGGGGCGTCCGCAACATCAAAGAGGTAGTGACCTTCGATGAGGAGGAGCTGACCGAAGAGATCCTGCAGGCACGTGTGCGGGCGACGGTGGGACGCATCGACGTGATCGTGAAGCACCAGAAGAAGCTCGTCGTGCTCGATGAGAAGCACGGCAATCCGGCGGGAAAAGACGCGAAGGCGAAGGCCAAAGATCAGCGCAAGACACTCTGGCTGATGGGGCGCGAGCACGTCTACATCAACCGCGTTATCCGCGAACTGAAGTATAC
This sequence comes from uncultured Acidobacteriaceae bacterium, assembly GCA_964247455.1. Lineage (GTDB taxonomy): Bacteria > Acidobacteriota > Terriglobia > Terriglobales > Acidobacteriaceae > Edaphobacter. The sequence goes on from CAXTUR010000008.1 coordinate 24,106, forward strand.
GAACTCCGAGAAGAAGCGGCTGCTCGACAAGGTCAACAAGACGGTTGACGCCATGCGGACGCTCGAGCGGCAGATCAAGGCGCTTGAGGCTAAGTTTGAGGCGTCGAAGAGCGAAGAGCTACGCAAGGAGTACAAGCGCCAGCAGAAGAACTGCCGCACGGACCTGGAACGCGTGGAGATCGACGCGGGCATCCCCATTGCCGACCTGAAGCGCACCCAGCGCGAGATGTTGCAGGGCGACATGGATGCCGAAAAGGCCAAGCGCGAGCTGATTGAAGCCAATCTCCGCCTGGTTGTGTCGATCGCCAAGAAGTACACCAACCGCGGGCTGCAGTTCCTTGATCTAATCCAGGAGGGCAACATCGGCCTGATGAAGGCGGTAGATAAATTCGAGTACCGGCGCGGTTATAAGTTCTCGACCTACGCAACGTGGTGGATTCGGCAGGCCATCACCCGCGCCATTGCGGATCAGGCCCGAACGATCCGCATTCCGGTCCACATGATCGAGACGATCAACAAGCTGATCCGCACGTCGCGGCAGCTGGTGCAAGAGCTCGGTCGCGAGGCGTCGTCCGAAGAGATTGCTAAGCGCATGGACATTCCCGTGGCCAAGGTGCGCAAGGTGCTGAAGATCGCGCAGGAGCCCATCTCGCTTGAGACGCCAATCGGCGAAGAGGAAGACTCGCACCTCGGCGACTTCATTGAGGACCGGATGGCCGTCAGTCCGTCGGACGCGGTGATCTCGGTCAATCTGAAGGAGTACACCTCGCAGGTGCTGCGTACCTTGACCCCGCGTGAAGAGCGTGTGGTGAAGATGCGCTTCGGCCTGGAAGATGGCTCCGAGCACACGCTGGAGGAGGTCGGCCAGAGCTTCCAGGTGACGCGCGAGCGCATCCGGCAGATTGAGGCCAAGGCGCTACGCAAGCTCCGGCATCCCAGCCGCAGCCGCAAGCTGAAGGCGTTTGTGGACGGCGTAAAGGACATGTAAACGCAGCAAAGGGGCAGCCGCAATCGATAAGGATTGGGGCCGCCGTGTTAGTGAATGCCAGTCGGTTGTAAGTGGAAGAGATGCCTGTACACGGCGTTGTACAGGCCGGCGAAGGGAATGACGCCGGTGTTGGCCCCCACATAAAAGGACGGCCATGCGATGTTGCAGAGCGAGAGTGTCTGAAACATCCGCCTGGGCATCTGTTTGGCCGCCTGAACCAGGCATAAGAGCAGGGGAACGGACGCAAAGCCGACGAGCCGCGAATAATCTGTGGCGATGTAGGTCGATGCCAATGCCGCGCAGATGCCAACCGCGATTAACGACGCGTACGCGCGGCTGGTCCTCCATCGCCAATACAGACCAACGGGCACCAGCAGCCAAAGCAACTTGAATGAGAAGAGTGCTCCCAGCCCTGCCGTCCGTGGCGAAAGCCAGAAGTAATCGTGCGCGCTGATCTTGCCCACCATGGCTTGCAGGTGGGAGACCTCGCGTGGATGGAACGAGAAGTTGGACAGCAGGGTCACCGCGTAGAGGGCACACAGCGCCAGGAAGGATAGCCAGGAGCGACGGCTGAAGACGAACAAGGCTAGCGGCACGAAGACGATGACCGCGCACGCCTCATGCGCCATCAGGGCCAAGGCGAACGCTGCCGCCTGTACGGGAGAGTATGTCTCCTGGGCTTCGTAGACGATCAACGCGATCATTGCCAGTACGTAGACCGCGATCTCCGGATAACCCGGCACCTGAAACGCTGTCGCGAAGATGCCCACGGTAAAGAAGGAGACGATCTGAAGCATAGTAAGGTCGACACCCTGTCGCTTCAGGTAGGCGATCGTGACAAGGGCCGCCACGATTACGATTGCCCAGTAGAGGACGATGTAGAAGACTCCGTCCAAATGGAGCAGGTTCGCTATGCCTGGAAGGAGAAGGCGGCGGTAGAGCTGGTCGGTCGGCTGATTGAACGGGTCGGTCGAACGCACCGCATAGGTGATGCCATTGCTTACCGGGGTAAGGCTTGCGGTTAGTGTTAGGCAGACGGCCAGGGCACTAAGCGTCCGCGCCACGTCGCGCCGATGGAGAGACGCCCTGATCACGGCTACACCGGAACGCATTACCGGCCACAGCAGAACGGTTACGCCGATGAGAAACAGCGCCGCCTTGACTGGCACCAGAAGAAAGTGCGCCTTTAGGTCGTAGTTGGCAGCGAGCCTCACGCCCGTGCCATGGATCAGATGATGGCGCGCCGCCCAGTCGAGGATCGTAAGGTTCGTCAGGTTGAGGACGAGAAAGCAGACCGCTGCGGGAAGGTAGAGGCGCGTCAGCTCGGATCGCCAGAGCGTTGCGCGGATAGAGGACATGAGTCTCCTTGCGGGAAGTGGGATGAGCCAGTATAGCGGGACCGTTCCGTCATCCTGTCCGAAGCGTCTCGTTACTTATCAATACGAACGGATCGGCGTCTTTACGGCCTGCTACAGCGATACCTCTGGCAACGTGAGATACTTACCTCGACTGCGCCATGAGCTTATCCCGTCTCTACAAGCTGGCCCTCTTGTACGCCCTCGTGATGGCCGTATGCGGCTACGGCTACGCCAAATACGATAACTACAAGCTGGATGGCGACGCGGTGGCGTTTATGGATCTGGCCGACCGCATCCATGCCCACCAATGGACCGAAGTGGTGAACGGCTACTGGAACCCGGCCTATGCGGGCGCGCTCGCCCTTGGACAGATTGTGGTGCATCCCTCGCGCTTTGACGAGCTGCAGACGTACTTCTTCGTCAACGCCGCCATCTTCCTGCTGTGTATCGGCGCGACCTGGTTCTTTGTCGAGTCGCTGACGCGCGTCCGAGAGCAGCTTCAAACCGAAGCCGAGACCATGCCCGCCTTCTCGCGTCCGGCGATGCTGCTAGTCGCCCTCGGCCTGCTGTTTGCCGCGTTTCAGCGCGAGCTGCCGATGGGAGCGGTGCGGTCGGATGGGCTGCTGCTGCTGTTTCTGCTGCTGGCGGCGGGTTGCCTGCTGCGCTTGCAGAGCTCCGGGCGCTTCTTTTACTACCCCCTGCTGGGGCTGAGCCTTGGGTGCGCCTACCTGACGAAGTCCTTCGCGTTTCTTCCTTCGGGCATCCTGCTGGCGGCTTTGTTCTTGTATGGCGTCACGCGCAAATCGCCGCGCCGGAGCCGGATCGTCGGCGGTATCATTGTAGCAGGATTGCTCTTTGCCGCACTCGCTGGACCGTACATTGCCAGTATCTCCAAGCAGCGCGGCCGCTTCACGACGGGCGAATCGGCGCGGCTGAACTATTGCTTCTTCGTCGACGAGACAGGGCGCTGGCATGAGTGGCACTCGGGCGATCTCGGCCACGCGAGGGCCGACTTCAAGCACCATGAGCAGCTCCTGCTCGAGACGCCGGCGGTCTACTCCTACGGGCAGCATCCCCTTGGCACCTATCCCCTCTGGTTCGATCCTTCCTACTGGACCGACACGCTGAAGCCGGTGGTGTACTGGCCGGGGCACGTCCGCCGATTGGAGCGCACGTCTCTGCTGCTGGTGCGGTACGTCGCCGGGCATCTGGAGTCTTTCGTCCTGCTTACCATCCTGCTGCTGCTCGGCTGTGGCCTTCGCCCGCGAGGCGCGCCCTGGTATTCGCTACTGCCGGTGTTGTTGTGGGGGCTGCTGATGCTGGGCATCTACTTTCCCATCGACCTGCAGGACCGCTACCTCACCGGTGCGTTCTTCTTTGTGGTGGTTCCGTTGCTGGCGATGATCCGCCGTCCGCAGGCGAGTCCGCTCGGGCAGATCGCGACCGGCTGCGCGCTGCTCTTCGCCGGATTGGTGCTGGCCACGGCCATCGGCGATCTAGGCGAACGCCGCCGGACCGAAAGTGTCACCGGCTATCCGCGCGGCGCGTACAGCAAGCAGATTTACCCGGCGGCTAAGGGGCTGAACGATCTCGGCATCGGCCCTGGTAATACTGTGGCATGTATCGGCGACGACGCGTGCTACGTGGATCACTACTGGGCCCGGCTGGCCGGAGCACCCATTCGCGCTGAGGTCGAGGTGCCGAACGACGGCGATCCCGGAGCGTTCTGGAAGACAGTGGCCGACAAACCGGCGGTGTTGAGCGCGTTGAAGGCGCAAGGCGTCAGCGCGCTGGTGGGCATCTTCGCTCCGTCCACACAAGCGCCCGAGGGGTGGCGGCAGCTCGGCACCAGCAACTTCTACGCCTACTTACTCTGATATGCGGCCTTGCCATAGCGGAACGGCGAGATAGGCCATGCGCTTGGTCTCCTTGCGCCCGCGCGCGACCGAATCCAGCACCAGACCGCAGACCAGCGAGAGAGACGACAGCAGCACCAGGCCGGTCGATAGGATTGCGGTCGGGAAGCGCGGCACCAGGTGCGTCCGGTGAAACTCGATCAGGATTGGAATGCTGAGTCCGAGGCCTGTAAGGAAGAGGACCAGCCCGGCGATCGCGAAGAAGAGCAGCGGCCGTTCGTCCTTGACGAGCAGCATGATGGTGCGGAGGATGCGAATGCCGTCGGAGTACGTGCGGAGCTTCGACTCGCTGCCCGCCGGACGGTCCTTGTACGGCGTGTCGACCTCGCCAAGCGGCATATCGAGCTCGAGCGCGTGGATCGTTAGTTCGGTTTCCGTCTCAAAGCCCGACGAGAGCGCCGGAAACGACTTGACGAAGCGGCGGCTGAAGACGCGATAGCCCGAGAGGAGGTCCTTGATGCGGCTGCCAAAGATACGCCGCACCAGGCCGCTCAGCACAGTATTGCCGAGCTGATGACCCGGACGATACGCCGCTGCGATCTGCGTGACTCGCGTGCCGTTCACCATATCGAGCCGATCGGACAAAAGAAGCCGCACCATGGCCTGCGCGGAGCGGGCGTCATAGGTGTCGTCGCCGTCCACCAGCACGTAGACGTCGGCCTCAATGTCCGAAAACATCCGCCGGACCACATGTCCCTTACCTTGAAGGTTCTCGCTGTAGACGCGCGCGCCGGCGGCCCGTGCCAACTCCACCGTCCTATCCCGCGAGTTGTTGTCGTAGACGTAGATCGTGGCTTCGGGGAGAGCCGCCCGGAAGTCCGTCACAACCTTGGTGATGGCCGCTTCCTCGTGATAACACGGGATGAGAACGGCAATTCTGTAACCGGCTGAGGTGGACTCTGGCACCAGACCAGCCTACCAGACCGTAAATCCTCACCAAAGGACGGCTTGAAGGATTGCCGAAAGCGGGTTAGTTGGACGATCTCCGGTCTATTGCGAGGAACGCTCCGTGTCCACCCTCCGCTCTAAGATCTGCGCAGGACGTAGCGACGCAGTCTCATCGCGGGCAACTCAAGGACGTATCGCGACAAAATGGAAACCAAGATCGTGACTGCGAGAAGACCAAAAAAGTAGAAGAAAACCGCGCGCGAATTAGTCACAGGCGGTAGCCCAACGTACTTAGTCCAAATCTTAACAAGGTAAAGGTGGGACATGTACAGGCAATAGCTAATCAAACCGAAGAAGGTCAGCGTGCGGGAGCGAAGCCACTGGAGGACGCGCGATCCGGTATGTTCGACCGCGTAGCGCACCACAACGAATCCCAGCAAACTCACGCCGGTAATCTGTAGAGCCTCCGCCCCCATTCCTAAACGATTGGCGGGACTCAGGAACAACGGCGGGAAGCACAAGAGCACGCCGGACACGAGGGGGGTCAGCTTTCTACCAGAACTCGGCGGTTTGGATGTCTGTGCTTTACGAAGCCGATTGCAGGCGAGCAAAGCTCCTAACGCTAGACCATCGCAGTGGAAGAAGGTAAAGCCGAAGTTGTGATGTCCGAGTGCCGCCGCCACCAGCCGCAACAGCAGGCAGGAGGCCGCGAGCAGAAGAGCAGTCAGGCGCAGACCTTCGGTCGTCCACCGCTTTGCGAACTGCGGCCAGATGCAGTAGAACTGCTCCTCGATCGCCAGCGTCCAAAACGGTCCATCCGCTAAAACATGGAGTGGCTGGGCGAAATTGGCGATAAACAAGGTAGACAAGATGACGTATGGTCTGTCCCGCGGGATAAAGATGGCAATGAAGACAAGCGTCACAACATACAACGGAAAGATGCGTAAAGCCCTCTTCCAGTAGAAGTTCCAGTAGAAATGCGGGCGTCCACGATCGAGCAGCAAGATGGAGGTAATCAAGTAACCGGAGAGGACAAAAAATAAGTCCACGCCGTACTTTCCCGGGCGGCTCAGAGAGATGGCGAAAGCTACCAGGGGAGCAACGTGTTGCGAGCCGACGAGCGAAACGAAAAGCACATGATGGGCGAAGACGGCCAGCGCCGCCAGTCCTCGTAGCCCGTCGAGTTCGGGCACATGGGTAAGGTGAGCACGCGGTGCTTGCGTCTCAGACTGGTTCGGCAGAGTGGGATTCACAGATTGCCTTAAGAATAACGCAACCGCCCCGCCTCGAAAGTAGTCGGAGCCGAGCCGCCATTTTTGTGGCTGGCGCGGCTCCCTCTTCGAGGCGAACTACATGGTGGAGGCGTGCTGCACGGCCGCGTTGTACCCGGCGGCAAAGCTCGTCCGGTACTCGTCCTTGGCCGCGCCCTTCACCGGCGGGTGGACATACAGGTGCGAGACCTTTGCGTCAATGGGACGCTTGGCGACCCGGTCCAGCTGCGCGGCTTCGACGCCGTCACGGTAACCCTGCTGCGCCTGCTCGGTGCCGGCGGGCGGGGTGTTCCAGTCTTGCGTCTGGTTTACGGGTGCGTTGTTGCTCTGGGTCTGAGCAGCTGCGGGGATGACGATCATCGAGGCAAGTGCCAGTGCGGTGAGGGTGGTGCGGAATGGATTGTTCATAGTTCCTCTCATGACAAAAAAGGCCGTGTTGGGCCATTGACCGAAAAGTACATTAGCACCGCGAGGATATGATTGGCAAGTTTACATGAACCGGCGGTGAATGCAAGCTACATATTGGTGTGGCCGCCGCGCATCTCCTCGTTGAAGCTTGGTTTGATGAAGGCAAGTGCGTGGGCCAACTCACTGTCATAGTGCGCTTTACGGCTCAACAGCAAAGGCGTAGCCGAGGCGAACTCCGCGTCCGTACCGACGGCGATCAACCCTTCGGCGGCCAGCGCGTCCATGGACTGCTTCAGCTCCGGCGGCGAGGTGTTCAGGTATTGGGTATCGCGCGGATCGAGCAGCCACACCGCCGCGCCGCCGCCCAGCACACCGGAGAGCCAGTAGGTCTTCGCCGCAAGGAACGCCCGCCGTTGCGGTTCAGTTGTGTCGTTGAAGCTGAACTTCTTCTGCTTGGCGCTGTAGTAGCGCGTCGTCACCGGGACAGGCTGGCGATTGCCGCTCTTAACGAGCTCTAATTGCCCCTGATCCATGGTTTTGCGCACGGCGTTGTAGATGAAGCCCTCGGCAAAGGGCTGCTCCGGCGCGGCCACCACCTCGCGGAAGGTGATCGTCATCGACGCGGCAATCTTGGCGTGCAGGACGGACTCCTCGCCGGTCTCAAGCCGCACCTCGCCGTGCACGAGCGCCGTGTCCGCACCGCTGGTCGACTGGTGAAACGGCCACTGGAACTTGCCAAAGCTTAGAGGCAGGCCGTGCAGTGTAAGGAAGCAATCAGGGCGCGGATTGTGGAGCCGCCGCGCTACCTCCGCGAGGTACACCCGCACCTGCTGCAGCAGCTCGGACGCGGTGAAGTCGAAGCTGTCGGAGAGCTCCAGCACCTGTGTGGCCCCGCCCGCGGTCGGCAAACTCAGGGTGAAGCGTGTAGTCGGGCGGCCGGAGAAGTCGGCGGAAGCAGTCGTCGCCTCAAGAGCGAGCCCCGCGGCGTGGGCGGCCGCGTAGACCTGCTCGGCCAAGGCGGAATGCGTTGCTGTGGTCATTCGGTATCTTCCTTTGCGTCTATTTTACGATGGAGGGATGTCCGATCTTGCCGCGCTGCCCACGGAAGCCCGCAACCCTCTCACCGAGAACATCGACGAGCTGCCCACGCTCGAGATGCTGCGCCTGATCAATGATGAGGACGCCAAGGTCGCAGCAGCCGTGGCGGCGGAGTTGCCGCAGATCGCGCTTGCCGTGGACGCCATTGCCGACCGGTTTGTGCGCGGAGGACGGCTGTTCTACATCGGCGCGGGCACTAGCGGACGGCTCGGCGTGCTCGACGCGTCGGAGTGTCCGCCCACGTTTGGCGTGGAGCCGCAGTTCTTCCAGAGCATCATCGCTGGTGGCGACGGGGCGCTGCGGCGATCGGTCGAGAGTGCGGAGGACTCGTTCGCGCAAGGAGCGCTCGACCTGGCTGGACGCGGATTCGGCAAGGAAGACACGTTAGTGGGCATCGCGGCCAGTGGGCGTACGCCGTATGTGCTCGGCGCTATGGAGTATGCGACTGAGTGCGGCGGCGCGACGATCGGGCTGTCGTGCGCTCCGGGATCGCCAGTGGCTGTCGCGGCGGAGATCGCCATCTCGCCGGACACAGGAGCCGAAGTCATCACCGGCAGTACACGGATGAAGGCCGGGACGGCGACCAAGTTAGTCCTGAATATGCTTTCGACGGGCGTCATGATCCGTCGCGGTATGGTGATGGGCAACCTTATGGTGAATGTGCAGTTGACGAACGAGAAGCTGGTGGATCGGGGAAGGCGGATTGTCATGGCGGCAACGGGGTGCGGCTATGAGGCTGCGGGGAAGTTGTTAGAGCAGGCACAGAGTGTGAGGCGAGCGGTTGACTCACACAAAGAGATCAACTTCACGTAGGTACATAGCAGTCTGAATTTACCGCTCCTTGAGGAACTCTCGATAGTTAGTCCGTATGCCGTCTAGCCAACTACAAAAGGTTTTTACGCTCTCAACAGCACGTGCAAGCCGGGATGAATCGACTATTAACTGAGCTTCGTCTCTCCAAAACTGAGTTTGATCTCCGGTAAAGATGCTGCTGCTGCGTTTTTCGCGGTGAAAAGGCGTTTGATAAACGCAACCTGAGACGATATTTGAGTTGTGCTCCAAGTCGTTTCTGGTTAGTACTAAATGCTCAAGGTCTTCAATCAACGGTGGTACTTTCGCCCAATCGATCCCGTAGTCACATAAGAAAAAGCTTGATACGAACCTAGCCAACCCTTCTTTCCCTTTGGTAGTTTCTTTGCTTTCCAGCCGAGCGATCCCGTACCATGAGTTCATGTCGCGAGCGAACTCCTCCAAATAGCCTTTTAAACACGAGCTAAGTAGCAGCACGCTCCAACGTCCAAGGCTTGCTACACATTCATCGGCGTGCTGCCACTCTTCAAGAAAGGGTGGTGTACCGTCCGATCCTTCCGGATCGGATTCATCAACGTACGGCTCTTCTTCAGCCTCGATTTTGCGTTTTGCTTCAAAACGGCGCGGTCGATTCTGCATATAGGCGCGAAATGAAATCGAGTCTTGTGTCGAGGAAATATAGTACGTCCATGAATGCTCTCTGTACCGCGACTAAGATAAAGTGAATGTTACTGGGAGTTATAGGACCGCCTAAAACAAACTTAATTTGCGCGGCATCTCGATTCCGAGGTGCTCATACGCCAATCGCGTGGCGACGCGGCCTCGTGGCGTTCGGTCGAGGAAGCCTATTTGGATAAGGAACGGTTCGTAGACTTCTTCAAGCGCGTCCTGCTCCTCGGCGAGAGCGGCGGCGAGGGTGTTGAGACCGACCGGGCCCCCGTCGTACTTTTCGATAATGGTGCGGAGAAGGCGGCGATCGAGTTCGTCGAAGCCATGGGCGTCGACTTCGAGCAGGGCGAGGGCGGCCCGGGCGGTGGGGAGATCGATGCGGCCCTGGGCGCGGACCTCGGCATAGTCGCGGACGCGGCGCAGGAGGCGATTGGCGATGCGCGGGGTGCCGCGGGAACGCATGGCGATCTCGGCCGCGCCATCCTGGTCAATGGGCACGCCAAGCACCTCAGCCGAGCGCGTCACCACAAAGCGGAGTTCGTCGTCGGTATAGAACTCCAGCCGTAGGAGGATGCCGAAGCGCGACCGCAGCGGCGACGAAAGTAGCCCGGGGCGCGTCGTGGCGGCGACGAAGGTAAACGGGCGGATCTCCATCACGTGGGTGCGCGCGGAAGGACCCTGGCCGATGATGATGTCGAGCTTATAGTCTTCGAGCGCGGTGTAGAGCTTCTCTTCTAGCACCGGTTGCAGGCGATGTATCTCGTCGAGGAAGAGCACCTGCCGTTCGCGCAGATTGGTCAGGATAGCGGTGAGGTCGCCTTGGATCTGGAGAGCGGGGCCGGAGGTCTGCTGGTAGCCGACCTCGAGTTCGTTCGCGATGATGGTGGCGAGGGTAGTCTTGCCGAGACCTGGCGGCCCAAAGAGCAGAACGTGATCGAGCGCCTCACCGCGTGATCTCGCCGCCTCAAGCGCGATGGCAAGCTGCTCTTTTGCTTTCGTCTGGCCTATAAATTCGGCAAGACGATGCGGTCGCAGCTTCAGTTCAAGAGCATCGTCTTCATCCGCTCTGCCGGCCGAGACGACACGCTCCGCTTCAGACGAAGCGGAGCGTTTGGCGGGGGTCGGTTTCGGGTCTCGCTTCTCCACTCATGGCGATGTTAGGGCGAAACCATACTCAACGCAACTTTACTGAGTAATCTCAGGGCGTTTCGGGGCGGCCCCCTCGTCGCGGCGAGTGCGAAGGTCGAGGTTCCGTATCTTGCCTGCGCCGAGATTATGATGGCGAATGCCCTGTAGGGTAACCGGCTGTTGCAGCGTCACGATAACGACCGACGCCGAAGTGTCGCCCGCACAAGCGTAGCTGTGAACGGTGTTCGCGTCGAAGTAGACCGCGTCGCCCGCCTCCATGTGGTGTGTCACCTCACCATGGACGATGTCCAGTGCGCCGTTCAGCACGTATAGGAACTCGCAACCGGTGTGTTGGTGAGCCTTCGACCCGCGCCCCGCCTTTCCCGGCAGAAACTCGGCGAAGTACGGATCGAGCTGCCGGTCCGGCACGAGGTACCCGAGGCTCTCGAAAAAATAGGTCGGATCTTCGACGCCTGTTTGGGGAAGGCGGACACGGTCCTTGGCGCGATGAACGCGGAACAGGGTCTGCGGCTCCGGCTCAAAAAAGTAGCTGAGGTCTTTAGAAAACACCATGGCGATGCGTGCGAGATTGCGCAGAGTGGGTACGACGCGACCAGTTTCGAGCTGCGAAAGGAAGCTCGCCGAAAGACCGGTGTGGCGTCCGAGTTCGACCAGGCCCATGGATTTTCTGAGCCGCAGGTACTTGATGCGCTCGCCAATGCGCTTTTCGGCGATAAATGACTCGGCGGCTTCCCCGTCGATCTGCGCGGGTCCTTCCTCGATGAGGATGGAAGGAGGGATGGGAACTTCAGTCAAGGCGATTTCGTTGAGTTTGGACATTTGTTCACCTGGTAAACAGACGTGGAAGTGAGGTCAAGCGATGCACCTTCTTGAAATGTTTTTTCATCGCGTACGCCGAGACCCTGATCCCGTGCAAAACGCTCGGGAATGCTAACTTCGGAAGATGGGGCAGGCTGCCGGTATATGGAAAGGAACACGCGCGCGCAAGGATGTTTCGTCTTTGGCGGTGTGTACCCTCATCGGATTTGGAGCCTGCGCCAGTCCGGGTCCGCCGCGTCCCCCTTCGCTCAATCTACCCGGGGTACCCTCTTTCCTAAAGGCTGAGCGTGTAGGAGATCAGGTAGAACTTCAATGGAGTACCCCGGAAAATACGACCGACGGTCTAAGTGTGCGTGGTCCTATGACGGCGGTGGTCTGCCGCAGGGTAGTCGCGGCGCCAGAGTCGGCCTGTGTACCCATTCTCCGGGCGTCTGTGGCGACTGGACCGTTCACTACGGTCGATCCGCTACCGCCGTCGCTGACTACAGGAACGCCAGAAGCACTAGAATACCGTGTGGAAATCACAAACGCGAAGAGCCACTCCGCCGGCGCGTCGCCTTCCGCATTTACAGCGACAGGCCCGGCTCCTTCCAACTTGAAAGGTTTGCAGGTAAGGGCGACCCCTGACGGAGCGATGCTTCAGTGGCAGGGCGACACAGCGCGTGACGAGATCGAGCTCCAACGGATAACGGCTTCGGCTGCGGTTTCAGCAAATCAAATAGGCAGGAAGTCCAGCGATGCCACAACCGCCACTCTACGGGTGCTAGCGGGCGATGGGGCTCTCGACCGGACCGCGAAGATGGGCGAGCACTATATTTATACGGCACAGCGTGTTCAGAAGAAGACGGTGGCTGGCCATGCGCTCGAGATCCGCAGCCTGGTCTCGGCACCGGTCGCCTTAGAGATGCGTGACGTGTTCCCCCCGCGCCAGCCGAACGGTCTTGAAGCCGTGGCGGGAGATCATACGATCGATCTGTCGTGGCAGCCCAACAGCGAACTTGATCTGGCGGGTTATTACGTGACGAGGAATGAGAGCGGCGCCCTAGCCATCCTTAGCGAGACACCCCTACAGGCACCGGCTTTTCAGGATAAAACCGGCGTGCCCGGGCACACCTATCGCTACACGGTCGTTGCCGTGGACCAGGCAGGCAACCGCAGCCCGCCCAGTGAGTCAGTGGCCATATCTGTGCGTACCGCAGTTCCCTGATGACAACAGGCATACAATTGGTGTGGGCGCTAGCGAAGCAATTCGCGTCGAACATACAAGATCATTGGGAGACCTCTTGGTACTCTCGGTGTGAGCGAAGGAGTTCTAAGCTATGGCAACTCTATTGGAGCAGCTGAAGAAGGTAACCACTGTCGTCGCGGACACGGGCGACATTAATTCGATCGAGAAGTTCAAGCCGACCGACTCGACCACCAATCCGTCGCTGATCGCCGCCGCCGCCGAAAAGCCGGAGTACGCCTCCATCGTCGACGATGTGCTGAAGGATGCCCGCGAGAAGGCTGGCTCGAGCGCGTCGGACGAAGACGTTGCCGCCTTTGCCTTCAAGACGCTGGCTGTGGCCTTCGGGCGCAAGATCCTGGATATCGTGCCGGGTCGCGTCTCCACGGAAGTGGACGCGCGGATGAGCTACGACCGCCAAAAGACGCTCGAACAGGCGCGCGACATCATCAAGCAATACGATCAGGCGGGCATCCCCCGCGAGCGTGTTCTGGTCAAGATCGCCTCCACCTGGGAGGGCATCAAGGCTGCCGAAATCCTCGAGCAGGAAGGCATTCACTGCAATCTGACGCTGCTCTTCGGCCTGCACCAGGCCATCGCATGCGCCGAAGCTAAGGTGACCTTAGTCTCGCCGTTTGTGGGCCGCATCCTCGACTGGTACAAGAAGGATACAGGCAAGGACTACACCGGCGCGGACGACCCCGGTGTCCAATCGGTCACAAAGATCTATAACTATTACAAGAAGTTCGGCTACAAGACGCAGGTCATGGGCGCGAGCTTCCGCAACATCGGCGAGATCACGGAGTTGGCCGGTTGCGATCTGCTTACCATCGCTCCCAAGCTGCTCGCCGAGCTCGACTCCTCTGAGGCCGATCTTCCGTTGAAGCTCGACGCCTCCAAGTCCGGCGGTATGGAAATCGAGAAGCTCACCATCGACCAGGCCACCTTCGAGAAGATGCATACCGAAGACCGCATGGCCCATGATAAGCTGAAGGAAGGCATCGAAGGCTTCTCGAAGGCGCTCGAAGACCTTGAGAAGCTGCTAGCCAAGCGGCTCAGCGAGATCAGCCAACCCGTCGGCGCATGAAGCAGGGCTTTCGTAGTAAGCCGAGTTACTACGAGAGTTCAGCCTGTTGGTAGGTGTTTGCTTTCATAAAAAACAACTTAGCAAATCAGCGTTGTTGATCCTTTTGCATTGGTGTAGTAGGGTGTTGGCAGTTACCCTTGGAGGTGCCAATGTTTTTCCGATTCACAGTCAGTCTAGTCCTTGCGCTTTGCTGGCCAATCATGCCTGCAGTTTGCCAGAAGTTTCCTCCGCCTCCCAATGATGTAGTCTCAGCAGCTATTAACTCTTTTAGTGAGTACGATTCAGGCACGTCCGCTGATGACATCGTCGCTCTGGGTGGAACCGCTGGCCTAACTGAAAGCGCGCCAGTTATTTTCGCTCGATCCGCTGACCCCGATGGGCACAATAGTATTTACGGTGCAGCTGGTGCCTCCTATCCTAGCGCACACGTTGTTTCACTTGTAGGTCGTTCAGACTTCGCGGGTGTGGGTATCCCGCTAGCACGCTGGACCTTCCCTCTACCAAGACACAGCTTTGCCGTGAGCATCTATCTTGTTGAAGTGGGAGCAATCGCTGTTCCCGGCAAGGATAACTACGTGACGGGAGCACATATCTACATTGCCAGAGCCGGCGGGCCTTTCACTGTTGAAGGTCGTTTCTTTCGAGCAATAAACCCGCAGTTCCAACTGTTTCACCTCAATGAACCTTATATGTTTTTTGGTACTAGGGTTGCCAACAGTTTGCTCAAAGTGGATGCCGAACAGGTCCTGAAGTTGGACGGAGTAAGTCTTGCTGAGGTCTCAACGAAACATCAGTACCAAGACTTTTACAAGTCTCGGAAGTCGCCGGATCTCTTCGGCGAAGTGGCCGCTGCAACAGAACGGTTGAACGTTCCTAATCAGGGGAAAAAATGAAACAGAGATCATTTTTCCTCTCTCCTCGTCAGGCCTTATCATGTGGCACCTTATTGCTGTGTGCCTCTTACTCAAGAGCGTATGGTCAAGGATGTACGGGAACTCCGCCGCCTTTTGGTACCAACCAGTGGGCTGATAGCAACCCTAAGCAGCTCTACATAGATCCAAAGCTGCCACCAGCAGTCCAGGCACAGATTAGACAGGCCGCAACCGATTTTGCTACACAAGCAGGCGAGCCAATCAATGTATTGCGGCCGGTTCAGTTGATCCGGGAACGTCCACGCAGGACAGCATAAGGATGGTGAATGATCCCTCGGCTAGTCCGTCGGCGTTTGCTCGTACAAGTCCCATTGATGTCTATACGTCAAGCGGAACGGATACGCATCAACAAGTCCGTGCCACGACGAGCTTCAACCTTGGATACTCGTTGGCCCAGCGCATAATGGCAATCCAGCGGTTCCGGCATATGATCTGAGCCAGGCATACGCCGATCAGTACGTCTACAACACAACGCTTCATGAACTTGGTCATGTATACGGACTTGGCGATGTTATTCCGCCTGCCGATCCAAATACAGGACAACCTGACTATGCTGCAGAAGCCCCAGGTGCATCGATTATGAATGGCTCTGCCGGTACTAACGATCAGGGGCCCATGGTCCTGCCGGGGGCGCGTCCCAAGCAGGAGGAGTTGGCGCTAAATCTGTCCAGCCCTGCGACAAACAGCAGATGCAGCAGATGAATCCTCCCCCGTCGGGTTCAAGTGGTGGCTCTTCAGGTTCAGGCAGTGATGATGGGTCAGGTGGTTCTGGAAGCTCGGGCGATGGAGGTGGCGGCTGCTCTGGCTACTCTGAGTGGGATGATTCCACAAGCACTCTAACGTATTATGGTTGCTAGTTTACATGGAGCCCGGACACCCCTGGGCTCCATCCACTCCTATGGACCCATGTTTGACCCTGACCTCCTGTCTTCCATAAAACGAACTACCGATAACATCCCGGAAGTTCTTGGGCTACTTGTTTTTGGTTCGCACGCTGCCCTTTCAGCCGATGAGCACAGCGATGTTGATGTCTTAGTCGTAACCGCAAGCGAGGCATTGATACGCGAAACCCGTCGATGTGGGAGATACGAGCTTGATTTGGATGTACTGCCTCACCAGGTTCTAGCAGCGCAGCTAGACCAACGAAAGTGGAAAGACAATGTACCGTTGTTGGCACTGCAAAGCGGAATCATTGTGGATGATCCTACAGGGCTTCTACAGAAACTAAAGCTAGAAGCGGAAAGTCTTTGGAACGAAGGAACGGGAAAACTTACCAAGCGCGATTGTACGTTGCTACTGTCTGGTATTAGCAAGTCGGTCGGTGCGTCAAAAAAGTTGACCCAGCGACTAGTACACAGCACAGACAAGTACAAATCATCTTTAATGATTCTCGAACTTGCAGCAATCCATGTTGCTCTCTCCGTCCTCTACCTGCGTTCCAATCGATGCTGGGTATACGCCCCATGGGTAGTTGCCAAACTCGAGAAACCTTGTTATCGGGAACTGGCGGAGATGAATCGAAGTATTCTTGAAGTAGATGACCCAGTCATCAAAGTGCGGCTATTAGAAAGTTTAGCTAATAAAGCTAGTGTCGAAATCGAACGGTGCCTGTCATCGGCCATCGCATAGATGCTCCGTCCTACGAGCATAACTGGTCATCCGTTATAGGATATACCGGCTTAAATCCTGATCCTTCACAATGCTCGCCACTTGCTGGCGGACGTACTCCGGATCGACGACGATCACCTTCTGCACGGTACCGTCTTCGTTCTTGCGTTCGATTACGGGCAGCGGCGGCGCAGGGGCTTGCGGCTCGGAACCAAGGGGGGCGGAGGCTCCGATCTCGGCGATCACTCCCTCCGAAGTGGTCTCCGGGCGCGGCAGCTTGAAGAGGTCCGGTGCCTGGAAGCTGATCTCGTCGAGCACCCGCTCCATAATGGTGTGCAGCCGGCGCGCGCCGATGTTCTCCGTCGTCTCGTTCACCCGGAAGGCGAACTGCGCCATCTCGGCGAGGGCCTCGGGCGTGAACTCCAGCTTCAAGCCTTCGGTCTCGAGCAACGCGGTCGATTGCTTTACCAGCGACGACTTCGGCTCGGTAAGGATGCGGATAAAGTCGTTCACCGTCAGTGAGTGTAGCTCGACGCGGATGGGAAAGCGGCCCTGCAACTCCGGGATGAGGTCGCTGGGCTTCGAGACGTGGAACGCCCCGGCGGCGATGAAGAGGATGTGGTCGGTCGAGACCATGCCGTACTTCGTGTTGACCGTCGTGCCCTCGACGATCGGCAAAATGTCGCGCTGCACACCCTCCCGCGAGACATCAGGGCCATGGCCGCCCTCGCGCCCCGCAATCTTGTCGATCTCATCGAGGAAGACCATGCCGGAATCCTCGACCCGGTCGACGGCGAGCCGGGTGACCTGATCCATGTCGATCAGGCGGCTCTCCTCCTCGCTCACCAGGTACTCAAACGCCTCGGCGACCTTCATCTTACGCTTCTTCATGCGCTGGCCGAACAATCCCGGCAGCATGTCCTTCAGGTTCATGTCGGAGTCTTCAAGATTCTGCGCGGAGATGAACTCGAAGCTCGGCTGGTTGCGGTCGCGCACGTCCAGCTCGACCATGCGGTCGTCCAGCTTGCCCTCGCGGAACTGCTCCCGGAGCTTGTCGCGGGTGCGCTGCTGGCGGTCGGTTGGCTTCTCATCGTCGGACGCGGGCTCGATGTGCGCCGGATCGTCGACCAGCGTCGAGGCGGGCAGCTGAACGACGTTCGATCCCGGCTCGGAAGTTGACGCGGCGGCGGTCGCGGCGGCTGCGGTCGTGATCGGCTGGCTGGCGGAGGTGGGCGGGAGCAGCAGGTCGAGCAGGCGGTCCTCGGCGTTCAGCTCGGCCTTGTCCTCCACCTCTTCCAGCTTCTCGTCGCGCACCATGTCGATGGCGATCTCGACCAGGTCGCGCACGATCGACTCGACATCGCGCCCGACGTAACCCACTTCGGTGAACTTCGACGCCTCCACTTTCAGGAAGGGCGAGTTGGTCAGCTTGGCCAGCCGCCGCGCGATCTCCGTCTTGCCGACGCCGGTAGGCCCAATCATGATGATGTTCTTCGGCATGATGTCTTCGGCGAGCTCGGGCGGCAGCTTCTGGCGGCGCGATCGGTTCCGCAGCGCGATGGCGACGGCGCGCTTGGCCGCGTGCTGGCCGACGACATACTTGTCAAGCTC
>CAXTUR010000009.1:0-40025 GCA_964247455.1 uncultured Acidobacteriaceae bacterium
GACGTTGTCTTCGTTGTGGAGGGGGTCGGGGTCGACGGCTTCGGGGTGGTCGGCGGCGTCGGAGCGGGTCTCGACGTCGGTATTGGCGAAGACGCGGACCCAGGGGCCGTTGCGCTCGACGATGACGACCTCGTGGCCGGGCGTGACGAGGGAGATCTTCTGCGAGTCGGCATCCGGGGCGATGTAGACGTTGGCTTCATGGAGGACGGTGGCGCGGGCGGAGCGGTCATAGCCGGAGGCTTTGTCCTGTTTGGAGCGCTGAGCGGGAGCATGGGTGACTACAAGAGCCAAGGCGAGAACGAAAACGGCGCGTGGATGGGGCATATTGAGTTGGACTCCGGTTTGGTTCGAGCGGCGATACTGGCTGGGCACCTCGTTATGACTAGGGTGAAGGCACGGCGGGCGTCGAGGGGAGGATGGTTGAAGTTGCTTTGAACTTGCGGTAGTTGGAGATAGCCACGTGGAGGCTGCCGTGCAGGGTGACGAAGAGGAGGACGCGCATATTGCCCTGTCCGCTGAACGCGGCGGGGAGCCAGACTTCTCCGTTAACCTTGGTCCATTCGGCGCCGAAGGTGGTGCCTTGTTTAACGTCGGCGAGGAGGCCGCCGCCGATTT
Organism: uncultured Acidobacteriaceae bacterium; assembly: GCA_964247455.1. GTDB lineage: Bacteria > Acidobacteriota > Terriglobia > Terriglobales > Acidobacteriaceae > Edaphobacter. The sequence continues at coordinate 616 of CAXTUR010000009.1, forward strand.
TAAAGTCATGGAGAAAGCGGCCTTCGAGTTTGCGGAGGGAGCGGTCCTCTTCGTCGACCCAGACGGTGCCCTCCATTTCGCGAATGGCTCCTTCGGCTCGGTTTTCGGTCTTGGCTTTGGGGTTACCGGTGAAGTCGATGGCGATGGTATCGCGGCCGCTGAGTGCGAGGCGGCGGGCGTTAGAGAAGCTGCCGAGGGCAAGGAAGCGGGAGACAGTGACCTGGTCGCGCTCCCTGTCCGCTTTGCCTTTCTCCTGTTCCTGCCTGGCTTTGCCGATCTCCTGGTCGATGCGTTGGGTTTCTTTCTCCTGTTCGCCGGGAGTGAGATCGTGGCCGTCCTTCTTCAGCAGACGACGGATGCGGGCGCCGGCTACGTAGAAGATCTCGGCATCTTCGGTCTGGGTCTTCTTCAGATTGCCATGGCTGTCGAGTGTTTGCTCTACGGCGTGTGAGTTGAAGATGTAGTTTTGCTCGAGCGCTTCAGTGGCTTTCTGGTGGGCTTCGACCTCGCGCATGAGGGGGACAATGTCGGGGAGCGGCTTGCCGGACGCGGCTACAGGGGTCTGCGCCGGGCAGGGCGCGGATGCCGGACAGAGCACTGAGGCCGCGCAGAGCAGCAGAGCGGCGCGAAGGAGGGCACGCGTCATGCCTTCACTCTATAGTATCGGGCGGGTGCCGACCCGGGTCCGGGCGCGAAGGCAGACATGGGTGAAGTGCTGCATAATGCGGCACAAAGGTCTAGCATAGATATATAGATAGGGATCACGCACTCGCGAGAAGGTTGCGCCCGAATCGATTGCGATGAGAAGTGAGGATGCATGGGTATACAGACGGTCATTCCGGCACCAAGGACAGCAAACGAGACGAGCACAGGGGAGCGGGAGCAGGTCTTCGACATCTTTCGCCGGTGGGGATACTTGCAGTCGTGGCTTGATCCGCTGGGGCAGTATCTGCCGCCGGAGCCCTTTCCCGTCGCGGTACCGGAGGGCGAGTATGCGCAGGAGGCTCGTGCGTTTTATTGCGGAACGTTCGCGGTGGAGTTTATGCACATCGCCAACCCGGAGCAGCGGCAGTGGTTGCAGGAGCAGGTGGAACAGCCCACGCGGCGGCCGGACCAGCACCATGTGCTGACGCAGCTTATCCGCGCGGATCTGTTTGAGCAGGTGATCCAATCCCGGTACCTGGGGACGAAGCGGTTCTCGCTGGAAGGGCTGACGGCGCTGATCCCGTTTCTGGATGAGGTGCTGGCGACGGGTCATCGGAGCGGCGTAGTGAAGGCGCTGATTGCGATGAGCCATCGTGGGCGGCTGAATGTGATGACGAACACGATCGGGCGGTCGCCGTCGGAGATCTTTGCAAAGTTTGAGGATGTGGACCCGCGCAGCGTGCTGGGCGGCGGCGATGTGAAGTACCATGTGGGCGCCACGGGCGAATACCATGCTCCGGATGGGGGAGCGATCGCGCTGCATTTGGCGTCGAACCCCAGCCATCTGGAGGCGGTGAATCCAGTGGTGATGGGGCGGTCGCGTGCCAAGCAGGTGCGCATGGGCAAGGGGTCGCTGGAGAAGGTGTTGCCGATCATCATCCATGGCGACGCCGCGTTCGCGGGCCAGGGCATCACGGCCGAATCGATCAACATGGCGTCGCTTGCCGGGTATAACATCGGCGGGACAGTGCACATCATCGTCAACAATCTGCTCGGGTTTACGGCGTTGCCGGAGGAGTCGAACTCCTCGCGCTTCGCCACCGACATTGCGAAGCGGCTGCCGATCCCGATCTTCCATGTGAACGCGGAAGACCCCGACGCGGTGGTGCGGATCGCCGCGATTGCGACGGAGTTCCGGCAGAAGTTCCATTCGGACGTGGTGGTGGATCTGATCGGCTATCGACGCTATGGGCACAACGAAGCGGACGACCCGACGGTGACGCAGCCGCGCCGGTACGCGCTGATCAAGGACCGCAAGCCGCTGTATCAGCTGTATGCGGAGCAGATCAGAGTCGATCCGGCGGAGGAGGCTAAGGCGATTCAGGCGGAGTTCTTCGATGAACAGAAGGCGGCGACCAAAGCGGTGCGGAAGCCGCGGCTGGCACAGCTGCCGGACTACTGGAAGCCATACCGGGGCGGGTCGCTGGCGGAGGCGGACGCGCAGACGGAGACGGGGCTTGGCGCGGAGCGGGTGCTGGCGTTGACCGAGGCCATGACGCGCTACCCGGAGGGATTCCACATCCATCCCAAGGTGCAGAAGCTTTATGAGCAGCGTGTGGAGATGGCAAAGGGAACGCGTGCGTTTGATTATGGGGCGGCGGAGTTGCTGGCGTACGCGTCGCTGCTGACGGTCGGAACGCCGGTGCGGCTGACGGGGCAGGACTCGCAGCGGGGGACGTTCAACCAGCGGCATGCGGTGCTGGTGGATACGGAGACGGAGGTGCGGTTCACTCCGCTGGCTCATCTGGATGCGAGTTTGGGACCGGACCAGGCGCGGTTTGAGGTGCATAACTCACTACTCTCGGAGGCGGCTTGCCTGGGTTTTGAGTACGGCTACTCGCGCGATTACCCGGAGGCACTCGTGCTGTGGGAGGCGCAGTTTGGGGATTTCGTCAATGGGGCTCAGATCATCATCGACCAGTTCGTCGCATCGGGCGAGGCGAAATGGGGGCTGCTGTCCGGGCTGGTGATGCTGCTGCCGCATGGGTATGACGGGCAGGGGCCGGAGCACTCGTCGGCGCGGATGGAGCGGTTTCTGCAACTGGCGGCGCACGACAATCTGGTAATCGCGCAGCCCTCGAACGCGGCGCAGTACTTCCATTTGCTGCGGCGGCAGGCGATGCGGAGTTGGCGCAAGCCGCTGATCGTGTTTACGCCGAAGAGCATGTTACGGCACCCGGACGCGGCGTCGACCTTGGCGGATCTGGCGTTACCGCGCTTCCAGAACGTGCTGCCGGACAATGATGTGGTGAACCCGCGCCGGTTGCTGGTGTGCACGGGTAAGATCGGGCACAATCTGCGGGTGGAGCGGGCGAAGCGCAAGGATATGTCGGTCGGCATCGTCTTCGTCGAGCAGCTGTACCCCTGGCCGGCGGACGAAATACAAGCGGCGCTCGACCAGCATCCGAGTGCGGACGAGATCGTGTGGGTGCAGGAGGAGCCGACGAACATGGGCGCGCTTTCCTTTGTGATGCCGCTGCTGAAGAAGAGTGTGGGCAGCCGATCGCTGACGAGCGTAAAGCGGACGGCGAGCGCAAGCCCGGCAACCGGCTCGGCGAAGGCGCACGAGATGGAAGAGCGGACGCTGATCGATCTCGCGTTCGGGGTGTAAGCGGAGAGTGTGGGTGGAAACGGCGCGGTGCTCGAAGTTCTACTTTGGTCCTCGCGCCGGACATCGTTCTTAACTGTTCGTTGACGTGCGTGTAACGATGCGTCATAATCAGCTCACACCATCAGCAAGCTTGTCTTAACGAGAGCCCTATATTCACTTACTCGACTCCAGCCTTACCTTACTCAGGAGAGCCATGCAGAAGCCGCACCGTCGTTTAATTTAGTTGCAGCAGTAAGTGCCTTGTACTTTGTCGCTGGCGGCGCGGCATCAGCGCAGACGCTGACCACTGGCGATATTGTAGGCAAGATTACCGATCCGAGCGGGGCCGCTCTCGCCAACGCAACGGTGACGCTGAAGAGTCTGGATCAAGGCACGGTGCAAACTGTAAAGACGGACACGACGGGGAGTTATCGATTTCCGCTGCTGCGCCCGGGCAGTTACTCGATCTCTGAGGATGCGATGAACCTCCGTGCAAAGGCGGACAAGGTGGAAGTCAATGTCGGCCAACAGACGATGGTGGATCTGGTCGCCACGGCAAGCGGAGCGAGCGAAGCCGTAGAAGTGTTGGCGACGCAGCCTTTGCTGCAGGCTGAAGACGCGAACATCACAACGACGTTTAGCCAGATGCAGATGCAAGACCTTCCCCTGGCGGGCGCAGACCTGACCTCAACCGCGTTGACTGCGCCCGGCGTGGTGCTTGCTACCGGTGGCGGTTTGTCGTCGAACTTCTTTGCATTTGGGCTTCCGGGAACCGGCAACCTGTTCGTGATGAACGGCGCGGACCTGATGGACCCGTACTACAACATTAATAACTCGGGCGCGTCGAACAACTCCCTTGGTATCAATGAAGTGCAAGAGACAAGCGTGGTGTCAAACGGCTATACCGGGCAGTATGGAAGATTGCCTGGAGCGACTGTGACCTACGTGACGAAATCGGGAGGTAACCAGTTCCATGGGAACGCGCTCTATGCCTACAATGGGAGCTTCCTGAATGCGCGCGATTGGTTTGTAGCGCACAATGCGACACCGGACCTAATCGCCGGTGGCCGTCCGCGGACGATAGCGAACGAGTGGGGCGGTAGCATTGGCGGCCCCATCCTCAAGAATCGCCTATTTGGGTTTTTCGACGATGAGGGACTTCGGTATGTTTCCGCAGCCTCCTCACAGAATATCTATGTGCCGACAGCGGCGTTTCAGTCCGCCGTGCTCGCCAACGTCACGGCCAACCAGCCAAACGAGGTAGCCTTCTACAAGCAGATCTTCAGCCTGTATAACGGTGCAAATGGTGCAGCTGGAGCCGTACCGACCACGGCAACTTCGGCAAACGATCCTACCAATGGTTGCAACGACTTTGCCGGAAAACTAGGCGGCACTAACTTTGGACCCACAGGAGCATCGTGCTCCAACGTGTTCAGCAGCACCAACAACAACCTGAACACTGAGCAGCTTTATACGATCCGCGTGGACCAGAACATTGGCGACAAGGACCACGCCTTCTATCGCTATCAGCACGATTTCGGGGTTCAAGCCACCGGGACCGACCCTATCAATACAGCGTTTTCGGCTAACTCCGTCCAGCCGGAGTGGAACGGTCAGTTCAACGAAAATCACATTTTCAGCTCGAGTATTGTCAACAGCTTTACGTTCGCCGGTTCTTACTATAAGGCAATCTTTGGACCACCGAACTATGCAGCGGCCATCGCAGCCTTTCCTACAACCATCGCTTTCCCAAGCTTCACACAGCTCGGAGGATCTGATAACCAGTATCCCTCTGGCCGGAATGTGGCTCAGTACCAGTTCGTGGATGACCTTTCCATCACGCATGGACGCAACAACATGAAGCTCGGCGTCAACTTCCGGCGCAACAACTTCGCTTTGTTTTACAACCAGGTGGGTACGACTGGCCTGACCTCGATCGGCAGCGTAGCCGACTTCGTCAACGGTACGATGGGCGCTTCAAGCAGTGTCGCCTATTCTTTTCCTGTTGGGGGTGCGGGCGAGATGCGTTTCTATTCGCTCGGCCTCTACTTCCAGGACCAGCTCTCGGTCAATGACACGGTGAAGCTGTCGCTTTCACTTCGTGCAGACCGCAACTCGAATCCGGTCTGCAAGCATAACTGCTTCGCCCGTCTGAACGCACCGTTCTACGCACTAGCGAACAAGGGTGCGACTACTCCGTACAACCAGTCCATTCTCTCTGGGCAGGCCAATCCCTATGCCTCTGTCGAGACAGTGAACATTCAACCTCGTGTCGGCTTTGCAATCACGCCGGCCGGTTCCGGCGGAAAGACCGTGATCCGTGGCGGTGTGGGCTACTTCATCGACTCTCCGCTGCTCGCCGCTGTGACGCGGTTCTTTACCGCGGCTCCTCTGGACCCTAGTTTTACCTTGTTCGGCAGCGGTACACAGTCGATCCAGCCTAGCCAGTCCAACAGTCTCTACCAGGTGGCGAAGTCATCCGACACTGCGTTCGCGAACGGTTTCGCCAGCGGAGCCACGCTGGGCCAACTGAGTGCGGCGGTGATTGCTGCTGGCGGCGCAGGCTTTTCCGCTCCTTCTTATGCAGCCTCAATCGTAAGTGAGTTGAAGAACCCGACGTATATCGAGTACAACTTGGAAGTGCAGCGGCAGTTCGGCCGATCTGACGCTATCGATATCGACTACGTCGGTAATTATGGCTACGACATCCTCTTTCAAGACGGTACGGAGAATGCGGCTTCGCCGATCGGCTTTGCGGGTCTACCAACCACCCGGCCCGATCCACGTTTTACGGCGGTCACCACACTGACCAACCGTGCGCACTCGAACTATAGCGGCGTCACGACTAGCTATCAACACCAGGTCGGAAGCGGATTGACGGTTGCCGCCAACTACACCTACAGCAAGACGATGGGCACTGTCTCGAACGGGGGCTTGTACGGAGCGAACGCCGGTGTTCAAACTGACAGCGTGCTACAGATCGATCCGACCAGCCCAAGCCGCTTGAACTATGGTCCGCTTGATTACGACGTCCGCCACAACATCAGCATGAACTACGACTGGAACATCAAGGCACCCGGCACGGGGCAGCTTATTCGGGAGGCGCTGGGCGGATGGACGATTTCCGGCGTGCTTTTCTATAAAACTGGAACGCCCTACAGCGTCTACAACACGTTGGCTCGGACGGGCGCGCTTGGCAGCTCAACTCCGACTACGAGCTATGTACTGGCTGGCTTTCTCGGCGGTAGCAAGACCGCGGCCTGCAACAAACCAAGCGACGTATGCCTTTCGCGTTCGCAGTTCGCAGGGTATGACGTTGTCAACAAATCAGCCCCGCAGGCAGTGGCACAGGCCCCGTACGGCTTCGGCAATCTGGCCACAAATAGCTTTCGCGGACCGCACTTCTTCAACACCGACGTGCGCGTTCTCAAGGGCTTCAAGCTCTACAAGGACCGGTACGAGTTCCGCATCGGGGGAACTGCGAGCAACGTTCTCAATCATCCGAACTTTGCCACTCCGGTCAACAACGTGACTACGGGAACTTTCGGCACAATCCAACAGACAGTGGTTTCTTCGCCGTCCAGCTTGTACGGCAACGGGCAGGGATCGTCTCCGTCGGGTAGGGTCCTCGCGCTGAACGCTGGATTCACTTTCTAAACGCAGGACATAAGCGAACACCCCTATAGAAGCCCATCTTCACGACTTGTCGCGAAGATGGGCTTCTTTACTGATCGCCCTTTACTCCTTGGCCATGAGGTTTTGGAGAAGTGTGAGCATCTCCATACCGTGGGGCTGTTGAATGTCCGGGATGAGGGTGGTGAAGAAGCTGGCGACGGAGGCAACGGTGCCTCCGGCGGATTCAATCTGGCGGAAGGCGGCTTGCTCGGTGCGTTCGGTCAGTCCACCACAGCAGTCGACGAGGATGTGAACGTCGTAGCCTTCGCGTAGGGCGCTAAGTGCGCCTTGAAAGACGGCGACCTCGGAGACGATGCCGCCGATAGCGAGAGTCTTGCGACCCGTGGCGGCAAGGGCGGTGGCGATCTCAGGCTGATTGATTGCACCGAAAAAATGGCGGGTGTACGTGGGCAGATCTTCGAGCTCTGAGACGGCTTCCGGAGATTTAGGGCCTGTGGGCACGAGCGAGACGAAGACGGGGATGTCAAAAAGTTTGGCGACCTTGACGGAAGTCTCGGCGGCCCGGCGGATGGTTTTGGCGGAGTTGGTGTGGGCATTGTCGATGATGCCGGGTTGAATGTCGATGAAGAGGAGCTGGGCTTGTGCGGGGGTGAGTTGGGACGGAAGCGGCATGAGGGTCTCCTGTTCGTCTCAGATGCGTCCGGGGACGGAAGGGCAGCGGCGCGAGCGAACCGCAGGTCCTTCGACTCCGCGGATCACGATGGAACAGTGATCCGCTTCGCTCAGGATGACAATTTACCAGTAGCTATACCTTGTCGGTGATCTCGCGGGCGTAGATCTGGTGCGAGGTGGAGGGCGGGGTGTTGCCACGATGTAGGGCGCGCACCTGGTCGCGGAGGGCGGCGTCGGCGAGGGTGATGCGTTCGCGGGCGCGGAGATAGTCGAGCCAGGACTCCATGACGAAGGTCTCGTTGAGCGATTCGGGGTCGGCGGCGTCGCGAAAGATGCCCCAGCGGATGGCACCGTCACGGAGGCGGACGCCGCGCATCTGGTGGATGGCGCGGGTGAAGGCGGGGTAGTTCTCAAGCGGGATGCGGTAGAGGATGGAGATGCGGACGGGGCCGGCGTCGGGTTCGGAGTCGAGGGCGTACTGCGGTACGGGGCTCTTCCACTCGTAAGGGGTAAAATCGGGAGCGGCACCGCGAAAGATGTGGAAGTTGCGGGCGAAGGGATAGGTAATGGCGAGGCCCACAGCGGCCGTTAGCAGGGATTTGGGGGTGGAAGCGTGCTCGGCAATGAAGCCCCACAGGATGCTGCCGAGCGCAAGGCCGCCCTGGAAGGTCATCAGGTAGGTGCCGATCACGCGAGCCCGTACCCAGGCGGGAACGGCGAGCTGAACGGACGTGTTGAGCGTGGCCATGGTGCTGGTCCAGGCGAAGCCGCCGCCGATGAGGGTGGCGATGATCACAGCGGGGCTGCGGACGACGGCCAGGACGATGAGCGTGACGACGTTGTAAGCCGTGGCGGCGGCGAGGATGGTGTCGGCCGTAAACCGGGCACGCAGGCGATGAAGGACTGTGGCGGCGACCACAGCTCCCAGGCCAAGCGAACCATTGAGGATGCCGTAGCCCATGGCACCCTGATGGAGGTCGCGCTGGGCGACGACGGCGAGCAACGCCCAAATGGCCGACACGAAGAAGGTGTAGGTAAAGGCGCGGAGGAGCGAAGCCTGCAGCTCGGGCGCGTAGCGAATGTACCGCAGACCGGTTCGGATGGACCCCGCGATGCGCTCGGCGGGCAGGGTGCTCTTGAAGAGGGGGACGCGCTCCCAGTTCACGAGGACCCAAATGACGGCTGCAAACGAAGCTGCGTTGAGGAAGAAGACCGAGGCGGAGCCGGTGTCAGCGCGCCGGAAGGTGGCGACCATCAAGCCGCCGAGCGCAGGACCGACGGCGCGGGCGAGATTGTTGCTAGCCGCGGTGAGCGAGACGGCGTCGGGGATCAGTTCGCGGGGGATCAGCTCGGGAACGATGGCCTGCCATGCGGGGTTGTTCATGGCGGAGCCCGCGTTGAGCATGGCGGTGAAGGCGAGCAGCGTCCAGGGCGAAATGTGGCCGAAGAAGGTGAGCACGGCCAGGATGGCGACCGAGGCGAGCATCCAGGCTTGCCAGAAGATGAGGAGTTTGCGGCGATCGAACACGTCTGCAGTCGCGCCCGCCAGAAGACCAAGGAAAAGGACGGGAAGGCTGGCGGCGGTCTGCATGAGGGCGATCAGCAGAGGCGAGTGGGTGAGCGTGGTCATCAGCCAGGTGCCTGCGGTGTCCTGCATCCAGGTGCCGACGGACGAGATGGTGGAGGCGATCCAACGGTCGCGGAAGAGCGGGATGTGGAGGGGACCGAAGCCGCCGGTGGGCGATGGGGAGACTTCGGCGGGGGACTCTGGAATGCTCACTTCCATATGGTGACACGCTGTTGCACCCACAGCCCGGGGCGAAATGATTTCAGTGGCCGCGCAACACTAGCGCACCCGTTTCAGTTTGTCGAGCCATCATCCGAAACTGATCATGCTTGACTGCTAGACTCAGCTTGTATATGGCCATTGTCGAGTTGCAGCACGTGCGGAAAGCTTATGACGCGAAGGTCGCGGTGGCCGACCTGAGCTTTGCCATGCAGCCGGGAACGATGTTTGGGCTGCTGGGGCCGAACGGGTCGGGTAAGACGTCGACGATCCGGATGATGATCGGGATTACGGTTCCGGATGCCGGGGCGGTGTCGCTGTTTGGCCGTCCTTTCGACCGTGGTGCGTTGAAGCGGGTCGGGTACCTGCCGGAGGAGCGCGGACTTTACAAGAAGATGACTGTGTTCGACCAGCTTGTGTTTCTCGGGCAGCTGCATGGGTTGTCAGCTTCCGTGGCGGGGCGTCGCGCGAAGGAGTGGTGCGAACGGCTGCAGATAGCCGGGTCGATGGGAAAGCGGACTGAGGAGTTGTCAAAGGGAATGCAGCAGAAGATCCAGTTCATTGCGACATTGCTGCATGAGCCGGACCTGATCATCATGGACGAGCCGTTTAGCGGGCTTGATCCGGTGAACGCGACGCTCCTGATCGATACGCTGATCGAGCTGCGCGCGGCCGGGCGGACGATCCTCTTCTCGACGCACCGGATGGATCAAGTGGAGAAGATGTGCGACGAGATCGCTCTGATCCACAATGGCAATCTGATTCTGGCCGGCTCAATGCTGGAGGTAAAGGCGGCATACCCGCGCGACCGCGTGCAGATGACGTTTACTGGCGATGAGAGTTTTTTGCGGCATCCTTCGATCGAATACGCCAAACACTATGCCGGACACGCCGAGATCAAGCTGCGTACTAGCGGAGGACGGGAGCCGGACGCGCAGCCGTTGCTGGCTGAGGCCATCGCGCGCGGGACACGCATCTCACGGTTTGAGGTGACGGAGCCGACGCTCGAAGAGATCTTTATCGAGAAGGTGGGGGCGGACACGGCCCGGCCGACGGAGGTGGAAGTCCATGCATAATGTCTGGTTGATTGCGCGGCGGGAGTATCTGGAGCGGGTCCGGACGAAGGCGTTTCTGGTGATGACGCTGCTGATTCCGGCGTTGATGGTGGGCGGCATTGTCGGCAGCGCGCTGATTGGCAAGCGGACCAAATCGAACTCGCATATCGCCGTCGTCTCGTCCGACCTGCAGGTGGCGACGGACCTGCAAGAGGAGTTGCAGAGCGGCAAGCAGAGCGAGATGCGGGTCGATGTAATTTCGCCGCCGGACAGGGATACGCGCCGGGTGCTCGACGCGGAGCTTGCGAATAAGCAGCTGGACGGGTACTTGTGGATCAAACCGGGGGCGACGACGAACGTTCGGCCAACGTTTGCGTGGACGCCGAAGTCGCAGGCGGACATTATTACAAAGACCGCGATCAGCCGCGCGCTGCGGACGGTGCTGACGCGCGAAGGGCTCCAGCACCAGGGCATGGTGGCGTCGGATGTCGACGCGCTGATGCGGCCCATCGATCTGGACAGCTCGCAGTCCACCAAGAACGACGCGGACAATGCGTTCTACAGCGCGTATGTCTTTTTTTTGCTGATGTACATGGTCATCATGCTGTACGGGATGAACGTTGCCCGGTCGATCATCGAAGAGAAGACCTCGCGGGTGTTTGAGGTGCTGCTGGCGACGATCCGGCCAGAGGAGATGATGGCCGGCAAGGTGATGGGCGTGGGCGCAGTAGGGCTAACGCAGGTGGGCATCTGGCTTTCGGCGGCGGTTCTGTTGACGGGTACGTCGCTGGTGTCGCGGTTGACGGGGTCGGACGTGCATGTGCCGCTGACGGCCATGCAGGTGATCTTCTTCGTCGTCTACTTCCTGCTCGGTTATGTGCTTTATTCGTCCATCGCGGCGGCGCTGGGTGCGATGACGAACTCGGAGCAGGAGCTACAGCAACTCAATATGTTTCTGGTGCTGCCGCTGGCCGTGTGTATGTTCTCGCTGACGTTTGTAGTGCCGAACCCTGACGGGCCATGGGCGACGGCGATCTCGTTTGTGCCCTTCTGCACCCCGCTCATCATGTACCTGCGCATCTCCATGGGCCATCCGGCGGCGTGGCAGATCGGGCTGTCGATCGGGTTGATGCTGCTGACGATCTATGCGGTTCTCTGGGTGGCTAGCCGGATTTACCGCGTCGGCATCCTGATGTATGGCAAGCGCCCAAACCTGCCGGAGATCGTCCGCTGGTTGAAGTACAGCTAACCAACGCGACGGGACTTGAAGGCCGGGTGCATCTTGTACGGGCTGGTTGCCATCCTTCCTTAGAGAGGTTAGGAAGACCATGGCAGAGTTGACGAGCAAGATCGAACACGACGTGGAGCACAGTCCGAATGGGCCGCACGATCCGAAGGAGATCAACCCGAAGATGGCGTCGGACATACACTACTGGGCGCAAGAGTTTGGGGTCACTGGGCAGTTGTTGCATGAGGCGATCCGGGTGCATGGAACGCATGTGGAGAAGGTGCGGGCGGCGTTGGCCGGTCACAAGGTAAGCCTGACCTAAGGAGAGGACAAATGGCGGAGTTGGTGAGCAAAGACCCCCTGGGCAGGCTGGCAGAACGGATCGCGGTGACCACGCCCGAGACGGAGCGGGCATTGCAGGCGGTCGTCAAAGAAACGGTGCGTACGTTGGGCGGCAACACGCTGCGCCGCGCGCTCCATGGCGACTGGCTGAATGAGCCACTTCATGTGATCTTGACGGATGTGCCGGTTGGCTCATGGACTGCGACCATCGCGTTTGACTCCGTGTCGGCAGTGGCGGAGACGATGGGTGCGGACGCAGCGGGTGCGGTTGAAGCGATGAACGTGGCCGCGGACGCGACGCTCTGGCTAGGTCTCCTGGGAGCAGTCGGAGCGGCGATCACAGGCATGAACGACTGGTCTGAGATCGAGAAGCCGGCGGCACGGAAGATTGGACTGGTCCATGCGGCGCTCAATATCGCGGCTACGGGCTTATACGTCGGTTCCGCCGTAGCACGTCTCAGCAAAAATCGCGGTACCGGGCGGGCTCTTGGCGCGGCCGCATATGCTTTGGTATCGATGAGCGCGCATCTTGGCGGCAACATGATCTATGAGCATGGGATCGGTGTTATGACGCAGCGCGACGAGGCGATTACCGAGGCGATGCACGGGTAAACTCTTCAGTAGTGACATATACGCGAGGACAGCGGGTAGCGTTGGCGGTGGTGCCCTGGGTGGCGTCTGGCCTCATTCGGCTTCTGGGGGCGACCCTCCGGTATGAGGACAAGGTAGAGCCGGGTAGCGCCCCTGGAGATAGGCTGACAGGGCCGGGGGTGTTTGCGTTCTGGCACCGGTCGTTACTGCTCGCGGCCTATCGTTTTCGCGGGCTGGGCATTGCGATCCTCATCAGCCGCAGCTTCGATGGAGAGCTGATTGCGCGGACCGTGGAGCGGGTGGGGTTTGTGGCGGTGCGCGGATCAAGCTCCCGTGGCGGCGCAACGGGTCTGCGCGGGATGGAGCGAGCATACCGCGAGGGACGTAAATGTGCGGTGACCGCCGACGGGCCACGTGGGCCGGCGATGGTGGCAAAGCCGGGTGCGGCTCAGTTGGCGCAGATGGTTGGGTCGGAGGTTGGGACCTTCTATCTCCTGCCGGAACGGGCGTGGGTGCTTCGTTCCTGGGATGGATTTCTGATTCCGAAGCCATTTTCACATGTGGTGGTGACGTGGCCGACGCATGTGGCGGCAGATGAGGCTGTTGTGCAAGCGGCATTGGATCGTTCTGTTGCTATGGCGCGTTAACATCGACTCATGCGGGTTGACGATTTCTATTTCAAGTTGACGCCTGACCTGATCGCGCAGACGCCGCCAGAGCCGCGCGGGAGCAGCCGTATGCTGGTGCTGGATCGGGCGTCGGGGCGGCTGGTGGATGATGTGTTCGCGAACCTGCCGGAGTACCTACGGGCGGGGGACCTGCTGATTCTGAACGACAGCCGTGTCATTCCGGCCAGGCTGTTTGCGACGCGAGCTGGGCTGCGGACGCAGGTGGGTTCACCGGAGCCGAGCGGCGCGATCGAGGTGCTGCTGACGCGGCAGCTTGGCGGCGAACATTGGGAGGTGCTGGTGCGGCCTTCGCGCAAGGTGGTGATGGGAGAGCGGCTGCTGTTTGCGGGAGCTGACGGCAGAGTGGAGTTGGAGGCGGAGGTGGTCGCGGCGGGCGAGTTTGGCGAACGGACGCTGCGGTTTACACCGGTGGCTAACTTCTTTACGGTGCTCGATCGGATCGGGCGGATTCCGCTGCCGCCGTACATCGAGCGCGAGGCGACCGGAGCGGATCGCGAGCGGTATCAGACGGTGTTTGCGGAGGAGCCGGGGTCGGCGGCTGCTCCGACGGCGGGGCTTCACTTTACGCCGGAGATGCTGGCCGCAGTGCGCGCGAAGGGGGTTGGCGTCGAGACGGTGACCCTCCATGTAGGGCTTGGGACGTTCCAGCCGGTGCGCGTGGACGAGCTACAGGACGTGCGTTTGCACGAGGAGCGGTATGCGATTAGCCAGGCGGCGTCGGATGCGATCGCGCGGACGTACCGGGCGGGCGGCAGGATTGTGGCGGTGGGGACGACCTCGGCCCGAACGCTTGAAGGGAGTTTAGTGGATCAGGAGGAGCTCTATGGAGCGGACGGCTTCCACGGGCGCGTCCGGGCGCATACGGGATCGACGAATATCTTCATCTCGCCTGGGTATAGGTTTCAGGTAGTAGGTGGGCTGCTGACCAACTTTCACCTGCCGAAATCGACGCTGCTGATGCTGGTGAGCGCGTTTGCGGGGCGGGAAGCGGTGCTGGACGCGTATGCCCATGCGGTGAAGAAGCACTACAAATTCTTCAGTTATGGGGACTGTATGTTGTTGCTTTAGCTGGAACTTCTTGGTGCGGCAAACCCAGATTCCCCTCGGAAATGACAAACAAGAGGGACGCTATGCGGATTAGAAGTTGGCGGGTTTCTCGCCGGTGATGTGGATGATTGCAGAGGGCTGGTTAGCGGTGGGTTGGGTGCCGCCGATGGAGAGGCGGTAGTCGCCGGAGCGGATCGCGCGGTGACCTTGCTCATCCACAAAGCTTAGCTGCTCGGGGCGGAGGGTAAAGGTGAGGGTGCGGGACTCGTGTGGAGCAAGCGTGGTGCGCTGAACGCCTTGCAGCGTGAGGCGCGGGCTGCCAGCTTTGGCGGGCGGGGTGAGGTAGAGTTGGGCGATTTCGTCTCCATCGCGGGTGCCGTTGTTGGTGATTTTGACGGTGGCAGTAAGAGGATCGCCGGCTTTGAGGCTTGCGTGATCGAGGTGGAGGTCGCTGTAAGCGAAGGTGGTATAGCTCAGCCCAAAGCCGAAGGGAAATAGCACGGGTCCGTCGAAGTAGCGGTAGGTGCGGTGAGCCATGCTGTAGTCGTCGAAGCGGGGAAGGTCGGTGACGGAGCGGTAGAAGGTGACGGGAAGGCGGCCGGAGGGATTGGTGATGCCCAGCAAGATGTCGGCCAGCGCGTGGGGACCTTGTTCTCCGGGGTACCAGGCGGCGAGCATCGCATTGGCCTTGTGACGGGCGGAGTCGAGCGCGACGGCGGAGCCTGAGTTCAGGACGATGACGAGGGGCTTGCCGAGGGCTTTCAGGTGGTCGAGCAGATCGGCTTGGGCGTCGGGAAGGTTGAGCGAGGTGCGGTCACCACCTTCAAAGCCAGCGATCTTGATGGGGAAGTTTTCGCCTTCGAGCTCGGGAGAGAGGCCGACGAACGCGACGACCACGTCCGCATCCGCCGCGGCGCGGGTGGCCTCGTCGAGCAGCGGGACGGCGGGCGGCTCCCACTGGAGCGAAAGGCCCTCGTCCTCGCCGGTGTGGATGTACTCCACACGGATGGGATGGTGCTTGGTATTTTTGGCGGCGAGTTTGACGCGGGTGTCGGAAGGGAAGCGAGCGGTGCCGCCGGGATAATCGACGGCCAGCCGGTTGTCGACGAAGAGGCGGAAGGCGTCATGATAAGCGCAGTCCCAGCAGCGGTCGACGTGGAGGGTGAGGGTGTAATCCCCAGGCGCGGGCGGCACGAGGACGCCAGACCAACGCGCGGCATAAGGAACTTGCGGCACGCGGGCGTCGGGCGTAACGCGGTCGAGATCGAGGTCGAGCGTAGAGACCGTGGTGGTGAGGATCGGCGTCCCGGTAAGGGTGGGCGCGGGAAAGAACTCGGCCAGCAGGCCCTCGGAGGCCTTGGGCAGAGCGGAGTTGCGAAGAGCGGTGCGCGGGACGGGGATGGGCAGACCGGCCGCAAGCACGGAGCCCTGCGCGTAGTGCGCGTCGGGAAAGGCCGCGAGCATCAGGTCAAGCTCCGTGAGCGGATGCGCGATGGTGCCGTGGTAGTTGGCTTCGAGGACGCTCAGCAGGTCGGCGGTCGGTCCGATGATGGCGATCTTTTTGCCCGAGGCGAGGGGAAGGATACCGTCGTTTTTGAGCAGGACGATGGACTCCTCGGCAGCCTGGAGGGCAAGCAGGCGGTGCGCGGGGGAGTCGATCTCGGACGCGGCGATAACGTCATAAGGATTGCAGGCGGGGGCGTCGAGCAGGCCGAGGTGGAGGCGGGCAAGCAGCAGGCGGTGGAGCGAGCGATTGATGTCCTGCTCCGTGATCAGGTGCTGGGCGAGCGCCTGGTTCAGGGCGTTGTAGGTGCTGCCGCAATCAAGATCGGTGCCCGCCTTCAGCGCCAACGCCGCGCCATGGACGTTGTCGGGGGCGAAATGGTGGTCCTTGCTGATGTTGCCCACGGCGTCGCAGTCGGAGACGACGTAACCGGAGAAGTGCCACAGGTCGCGGAGGCGTGTCTGGAGCGTCTCAGCGTTGGCGCAGGAGGGAGTGCCGTCAATGGCGTTGTAGGAGCACATGATGGCGGCGGCCTTGGCGTCGGTGATCAGGGCGTGGAAGGCAGGCAGATAGGTGTCGGCCAGGTCGTGTGGAGTGGCGGGGGCGTTGAAGCCGTCACGTCCCTCTTCGGGCCCGGAGTGCGCGGCGAAGTGCTTCGGGGTGGCGTCGGCTTTCAGGTAGAAGGGGTCGTGGCCCTGGATGCCGCGGACGAAGCCGGTGCCCAAAGCGGCGGTCAGGAACGGGTCTTCGCCGTAGGTCTCCTGGCCGCGACCCCAGCGCGGATCGCGGAAGATGTTGATGTTGGGCGACCAGAGAGTGAGGCCGCCGTTGCGTGCGGCGTCGAGCTGACCGTGGTTGGTAGCGACGTTGAACTTGGCGCGGGCCTCCGTCGAGATGGTGTCGCCGACCTGCTCCATCAGCGCCGGATCGAAGGTAGCGGCGAGGCCGATAGCCTGGGGGAAGACAGTGGCGTAGCCGTTGCGGGCGATGCCGTGAAGGCCCTCGCTCCACCAGTTATAGCCGGGGAGATGGAGGCGCGGGATGGCCGGGGCGCGGTCGCCGAGCTGGCCAATCCGCTCGGGAACGGACATCTGCGCGATGAGCTGGTCGATGCGGGCGTCGATCTCCGTGGGAGATTGTGTCTTCGAGCAGACCTGCTGGGCAGAGAGCGGAAGGGTTGCAAGGAGAAGCAGGACGCAAAGGCGCATAGGGGTCACTGCGCTCTATGGTAACGGCAATCTCATGAAGGAAAGCATCAAGTTACCTTGCAGATGTGGGCAGCATGGTACGGGCTCGGTACAGGGCGCCGGCTATTGGGTCGATCACGCCGGGGAGAACTTGATGACCTGGAAAGCTGGACTGGAGTGTGCTGGTCAACGCCTCGCGCACGGGTGCTACCTTCTCCAGAATGCTGCCGGTAAAGGCGAGTGGCGGCAACCAGCTGTTGTCGGGCGCGGCGCTCTGCAGGCGGCTGATGACGAGGCGTACGAGGTAGGCAAGGTCTTCGCCTTCGCGGCGCAGAACGCCTTGGGCGACGGTGTCTCCGGCCTGGGCGCAGGCGACAACCAGGTTGGTTAACTGCGAGAAGTCGGGGTTGCTGTTGGCGTGTTCGACAAGGTGGCCGAGGGACTCAAGGTCCCAGAAATCGAGGATGGCGGGAAGCAGGAGGGTGGGGGCCTGATCGCCGTCGGCCTCATCGTGCGCGATGCCGGACTCGTCAATTGCAAGGAAGGCGCGCCGAAGCGCCTCGTGGCCGATGCGGTGCCCGGAGCCTTGGTCCGCGAGGGCCGGACCCCATCCGCCAGCGGTAGTTACCTCACCGGCATGGGTGCGCCCGGCTACGTTCGATCCGGTACCGGCGATCGCCACGACACCGGGCTGACCGGGGAAGGCGGCATCGAGGGCGATCTCCACGTCCCCGAGGATCAGCAGCGGGCCAGGAACGCGGGCGGCAAAGGCGGCGCGGAGCCAGTCGGTCACGAGCGGAACCGTCTCCCCGGCGGTGCCGACGCAGGTGCCCGTGATGGCGGAGGTGGGCAGGCCGGAGGCGGCGGCGAGCTCGGCCAGAGCGCGGGATAGGTTGGCGGCGGCCAATTCAGCCGAGGCACGCATCCGCTTGATGGTGCCGGTACGCGTCCGGGCGAGGGTGAGGGTGTCGTCGGCGAGAAGGAAGTCAGTCTTGGTGCCGCCCGCGTCGACGGCGAGGTAGAGGTTCATCGCTTCTCTTTTACTCTTCGATCACGGCTTTGACGAGATTGCGCGGGCGGTCAACGTCGATGCCATTCTGGATGGACATGAAGTACGAGAAGAGCTGGAGCGGAATGACCTCCACGATGGGGAGGAGCCACTCAGTGGTCGCGGGGATGGTCAGGGTGTGGGTCGCGAGCGTAGGGACCTCGGCATCTCCTTCGTTAGCCAGCGCGAGGATGGTCGCGCCCTGGGTCTTCATGTCGCGCATCAGGTGAAGGGTGCGGGCGTAGCGCTCGACGGAGCCGGAATCGGCGTGATCCACGGTCGCGAGGATGACGAGCGGGGTGCGGGAGCTGACGAGGGCGTTAGGGCCGTGCTTTAGCTCGCCCGAGGGATAGCCCTCGGCATGGAGGTAGGCGGACTCTTTGAGCTTGAGGGCGCCTTCACGGGCGATGGGATAATGGATGCCGCGGCCAAGGAAGAGGAAGTTCTCGATGTTGGCGAAGTGTGTGGCTGCATCGCGGACGGCGGACTCCCACCTGGGCAGATGCACGGCGATGAGGGAGGGCAGAGTGGCCGCGGCTTCGAGATGGGTCCGTAGCGCGGCGGGGTCGAGGGTCTCGCGCACCTCTGCGGATAGCAAGGCGAGAAGGTGCAGGACGAGCAGCTGGGCTGTAAAGCTTTTGGTGGCGGGAATGGCGCGCTCGCGTCCGGCGAGGGTAGGCAACGAGAGAGTAGCCTCGCGGGCCATGGTGGAGCCTTCGACGTTGGTGACCGCGAGTGTCTGGTGACCGGCGGCGTGGGCTTTGCGGAGGGCGGCGAGCGTGTCGGCCGTTTCGCCTGACTGTGAGACCACAAGGACGGCGGCATCTTTGAGCGAGCGCTCGTCGCGATACGTGTACTCGGAGGCGTACTCAACATCGACGGCGATACCGGAGAGGTCCTCGATGGTCAGCTCGGCGACCATGCCAGCGTGGCGGCTGGAGCCGGAGGCCGCGATGACGAGGTCACCCTGAAGGGCGGCGAGCCAGGCGCGTATGGGCGCACAGGTGTCGTCGCGAAATGTGTGCTCTGCGACATACCTCACGAGCGTGGCGGCTAGCGTTGCCGGTTGTTCGTTGATCTCGCGGAGCATCCAGTGAGCGTACGGAGAGGGAACGTCTGCGGGCGGCATGTACTTTCTTTACAGGTTAGGAGAAGCTACTATCGTCGTTGCTGGAATCGCCGGAGGAGAAGTCATCGGCAGATATATCGTCATTGCTAGAGGTGTCGGCAAAGTCGGATTGGGAATTCGATGGATCGTCGCGCCGATCTTCGATGTCGTCGTTCCCTGCAAAGCCATGTTCGTGGCCGCTCGGAGCATTGTCCCCGTAGTAGTTATTGACAATCTCTTCGCGCGGAGCGTCGCCGCCTCCAAAGGAACCAAATCCTGAGCCGCCGCTGTGGCCACCAAAGCCATGCATGAGACTTTCGATTCCTTCAAAGGCGACCGCACCGGCCGCTACGCCCGCTGCAGTTTGCATGGCTCCACGTAGAAAGCCTCCTCCACCCGGGGAAGGCTGTCCCTGCTGGTACATGGGTTGTCCGTAGGACGGCGCGGGCTGGCTGTACGTGGGCTGGCTGTAGGTCGGTACAGGAGAATAGGCGGGCTGAGAAGGCGGAGGTGAAGTGGGACGATCAGGTTCTCCGGAACCGAAGATGCTGCCAAGGAAGCTGGTGTGCTTTTGCGGCTGAGCTTGCTGCTGCTGAACCTGCGACTTCAGGTCGGCCAACTGGTTCTGCGCCTGCTCCAACGCATATCCCTGCACCAGAACTGTCTGCGCGAGAATGTACAGCGCGTCAGGATTGCGGCCAAGGCTTTGCTGCAAGAACTGTTCGGCTTCGGGATCTTTGTCGGTAAGAGGCGTGTTCTGGACACGCTGAATGAGGCCGGCGATCATCTGTTGCTCTTGCTGGGTCATACGTTTGAAATCTCCTTCACCGTACCGTACGGAACTCAAGCCACCGGAGTTCGCGTCACTTCCATGCTCTCACGCTTGAGGGTCACAGTGCGAGTATCGCGTCGTTCGGTGTCGCGCCGGGTTACGCGAAGCTCTTCTTTGAGAATGAGCTGCGTGGTGAGGATCAATTGTTCTTCGACAAGTGGATAGATGGTTGTGTCGCCTTCGTGACGAACAGGAGGAGCCATGTCTACAGGTTGATTGAGCACAACCCGCTCGATGTCGAAGGACCGGACGGCTAGAGGAACGTCGAGTGTTTCTTCATACTCGTGGACTAGCTTTTCCAGGGTTACTTTACCGGTCTCAATGGTGCGCTTGCCGACAGTTAGCTGCTCTTCAAGGATGGGAAAGGCCACTACATCCTGCATGGCGGACGGCTGCGCGCTTTCTGACGCTTCACTCGCTGGAAGGAGAATTGAGGTAGGCACGATAACGATACGTCCGTCAGCCAGGCGGATCGTAGTGTGGGGCTGTGCAGGGTTCAGGTCACCCGTGGCGGTGAGGAGGTTGGTATCGCTGGAGGTTAGAGGGGAGACCATGGATGATCCTTGTGCGGCGGAAAAGCTGTAAACGGAATACCACCTCACGACAGTCGAGGTCGTGAGGTGGGCATATCCGGCTGGTTAGTAGCGGTTGCGGTCGGTTGCTGTGGTCTTGCCGGTGGTGACTTCGCCCGGGACTTCCTCGACATCAACTTCAGTGCGGCGAACGGTGTCGGAGATGTTCTCGGTGCGGTTGGTGGCTTCCTTGCCGATGAGGACTTCCTCAACAACGCGGCTGGACTTGCCGACCACGGCCTCTTCGCCGCTGGCGCGGAGCTCGAAGCTGCCGGAGCCCGTGGTGAAGTCCGCGGCGGTGGCCGCACGATTGACGGGACGACGCTCCACGTTGATGGTCTCATCGCGGAGGGTGACGCTCTCAGAGACGGGACGCTCGACCATGTGCGAGTAGATGCGGACGCCGCCGCGGTCCACTTCGCGCTTGCCGACAACGAGCTCTTCCTCAACGATCGGGATGGCGGTCTGGTTAGTCAGGGTACCAGTCGTGTTCATATTTCCGGAGGCATTCAGGTTGGCTGTGCCACCGTATACCGGAGTTCCCTGGTTGGCAGCGGTCTGTGAGCCACCATCGATGTCGCGAGCACCATGCTGCTTCAGCAGGGCGGCCACTGCGGCTGCATCTTCGTCCGCGGTGGTGACGGTGATGAGCGCGCCGCCGGAGTTGACGCCGGTCGCATAATGATCGTGCGCGGTGTCGTCGCCGCCGGTCAGGTTCGAGAAGAAGCTGCTGATCTTCTGACCAATGCCTTCGCCGGTGCTCTCGCCGTCGTTGGCGACGATGGATACCTTGCCGGTCTCATAGCCGCTGGAGATAAGGGCTTGCTTGACCTGCTCGGCCTGGGCGGTGGTGTTGAAAAGTCCTACGACTGTCTTCGACATGTGAGTCTCCTTGAGTGGTGTTGCGAGGTGAACTTGTGGGCTACTGTTGTGAGAAAAGCTCGACGCGGCGATTGTCTGCTTTGCCTTGCGTCGTGTCGTTGGTGTCGACTGGTTTGGCGGCTCCGAAGCCCTCGCCGGTGAGGCGGTTGCGCTCGATGCCTTGTGCCTGCAGATAATCGACGACTGTCTTCGCGCGCTGGTTGGAGAGCGAGTCATTATGCGGGTCGGTGCCGGTGCTGTCGGTGTAACCTTCAAGCCGGAGGTGGACATTTGGGTTACCCTTCATGGCGGTCGCAGCCTGGTTCAACGTGGCTTGTCCTTCCGGGGTAAGCGTGGCCTTATCAGTGTCGAAGTGCACGGTGCCCAGATCAGGGAACGCCGCTGTAGGAGTGGTCGCTGCGACGGGAGTAGCAGCCGGCGCCGCATCGGTTGCCGTGTTGTTACGATGCGTCAAAAAGTACGCCAGCAGTGCGAGAAGAAGCAAGAGCGGAAGCAGCCAAGCCCAGATCGGGAGCCCTGACTTTTTTTCTTCATAGACCTTTACGTGTTCTGCCATGGAAATCTCCTGAGTGCTGCGGGTTAGAAGTTGCGGGCGGTCGTCTTTGCTTCGGCGGAGGGAAGTTCTTCAAGCTCGACTTCAGTCCGGCGGACGGTGTCGCGGATCGTCTCGGTGTGTTCGCCAGTCTGCTTGCCGATGAGAACTTCCTCGACGACACGCGCGTTCTTGGCGACGACAGCCTCTTCGGCGGTCTCGGTCAGCTCGATGGTGCGGCCACCTTGCGCGGCCAGATCGGCCTGGGTTGCGGCGCGGTCGACGGGATTCCGTTCGATGACGACGTGCTCCTCGCGAAGGTTGACCGACTGCTCGGCGGGAATCTCAACGACGCGCTTGTAGACGCGGACGCCGCCCTGATCAACGGTGCGTTTGCCAACGGTGAGCTCTTCTTCAACGATGGGGATGACGGTCTCGCCGGTGGCTGCGGCGGCAAGGGGCATGACTGCTGCATCTGTATCCATCTCGTTGTCCATTTCATCGATTTTGGCGGCGCGGTGGTCGCCGAAGATGCGCTCGACGATGCTCACGTGATCAGGCGGCGCGGAGACGGAGATGATCGAACCGCCATCGTTCAACCCTTTCCGAAGATGCTCTAAGTCGCGCGAAGGAATGCCGAGTGAGGTAAGCTCCATGCCGGTTGTGGACTCGCCGCCGCGGAGGGTGGTGATGGAGGAAGCCGGAACGCCGGCCTCCTGGAGGTCGTCCATCGCTGCTTTTGCCTGATTATCATGATGGAAGAGGCATATCAGAGTGGTAGTGTCGGTCATAAGGGACATGCGTTGCTCCTGGATTTGTCTTGGCAAAATCATGATTCAGTGC
Organism: uncultured Acidobacteriaceae bacterium; assembly: GCA_964247455.1. Lineage (GTDB taxonomy): Bacteria > Acidobacteriota > Terriglobia > Terriglobales > Acidobacteriaceae > Edaphobacter. Next base: position 23,465 of record CAXTUR010000009.1, read on the forward strand.
TGCGTCCGCATACATAGACACACAGGTTTGAAAGACTCAATGGAGGTCTAGGTGAAGAATATGTTTTGCGGTGTTAGAACATCAATGGGTTAAATCGGCCTTGGTTTATTGTTTGGCGGCCTTCGGGTCGATACCTGCAGCGCGCCAGAGCTTCCCACTCTATAAGTTGCAGGCACACGCCGGGCTGTTGTCCAGACCAGTGGTTTTAATGTTAATAACGGATCAAAGCTGGGATTGGATGGGAAAGGCGATTCGTAAGTCGTTTAGCCGACCATGGCGTGCAGCTTCTTCACGATGCCATGAAGCGAAGTAGCCTGCGCCTGCATCTGCTGGCCGGTCGCGGCACCCTGCTGCGCACGGTCGGCGGAGCCCTGGGTCACGCGGTCGATCTCGGTAATTTTGCTAGCGATAAGCTGGATGCCTTTGGACTGCTCGGCGGACCCGGCCTTGACCTCATCGACGAGCTTGCTGGCGTTGTTGGAGCTTTGCGTAATTGCGCGCATGGAGGTGGCGACGAGCTCCAGCCGGGCGCGGCCCTGGTTAGATTTAGCCATTGACTCTTCGATGAGGACGGTGGTGTTGCGGGCGGCTTCGGCGGAGCGGTGGGCGAGGGAGCGCACCTCGTCGGCGACGACAGCGAAGCCCATGCCGGCCTCTCCGGCACGCGCCGCTTCAACAGCGGCGTTGAGCGCGAGGATATTGGTCTGGAAGGCGATCTGGTCGATGGTCTTGATGATGTTGGAGACTTTGTTGCTCGACGTGTTGATGTCGTTCATCGAGACTTGCATCTGGTCGAGCGACCGGTTGGCCTCGTCGACGATGTTGGTGGTGCTTTGCATCAGCGTGGAGGCCTGGATAGCACTGTCCGCGTTGCGTTGCGTCATGGAGGTGATCTGCTCAGTGGCGGCGGAGGTCTCCTGAATGGAGGATGCCTGTTCGGAGGTCCCTTGGGCGAGAGCCTGCGCGGAGTTCGAGATGTGCTCGGCACCCTCGGCGATCTGGCTTGCGCCGGAGGAGAGTTCTTCGACCGTGTCGCGGAGGCTGGCGGTGATCTGGCCGACGGTGTAGTACACGATGAAGCCCACCAGACAGGAGATCAGCAGACCAGCGAGCGAGATCCAGTTGGAGCGGGTGACGCTAGCCTCGGATTCTTTTTCCGCTCTGGCAAGAGACTGACGCTGCTCATCGGCAAGCTTTTTAGCGGCGGTGTGCATGTTCTGCGAGATGACTTTGTTCTGGCTGCGGAGCTTGTAAGCTTCGGTGACCTGACCAGCTTCGCAGAGCGTGACGAGCGCGTCGAACTTGGGCTTCCACTCGGAGCGGCTCTCTTCCACGGTGGTAAGAGCCGCGTGTTCGGCCGTGCTGGTGGCAAGGGGAGCGAGTTCGCCGAGCATGGTGTCGATGGTTGCGCCGGAGGTCTTGTAAAGCTCGACGTACTGCGGGCCGGAGGCGGCGTCGTTGGCTTCGAACGAAAGCATCAAGCCGCGCTGGGCGCCCTGCATCTCGGTGGTGGCGAGTTCGATGGCGCTGGCGATCTCAAGTTTGCGGTTGAACTGGTGGAGGACACGATCGAGCTGTTGGCGGCCATTATGTGCCTGGAGCACGGCGAGCAGAAGCAGGGCGAGAACCAGCGCCAGCATAATGGAGAAGGTCGTCAGCAGCTTCTTGCCTATGGTCCAGCTCGTCACGTGTCGTCCTCTTTCTCGCTTGGGGTACTGTGTCGTCAGACCTGTTACCGTGCCCGTGTTTTCTCTAACGGCAGAAATCGCGGAAGGTATAGCGGTTAGTTTGGGAATCGACTTTGAAGCGGCTTAGTTACGATTGATTTCTGCCATGCTCTGGCGCAACTCCCTCGTAACTGGAAGGACGGGATTCGGTGATATGCTGCCACGAGGCCGAGCACACGCTTTCTTCCGGAACGAAGCGGCAAGACCAGGGGAGTTCATGAGCAAAGATGGGTTTGGGTTGAGCAGCGTCGTCGCGGTGGCAATGGGCCTGGTCGTCAGCATGGGAGCACAGACGCGGCCACCGGCGGTTCCCTTGATCGCCCACAATCCATACTTCAGCGTCTGGTCGTTTACGGACAAGCTGACGGACTCGCCGACGCGGCACTGGACCGGGCACCCGCAGCCGCTCACTAGCCTGGTCCGGATCGATGGCAAGGGCTTCCGCATCATGGGCCGCGATCCCCGCGAGGCTCCGGCGATGGACCAGACCTCGGTAAAGGTTGACTTTACCCACACCACCTATACCTTCGCCGGTGCCGGTGTAGCGTTGGAACTCCGGTTCTTTACCCCGGCGTTCCTTGAAGACATGGAGGTGCTGTCGCGCCCGGTGACCTACCTGACGTGGACGGCTCATGCGACCGATGGCAAGCGGCACGAGGTGTCAGTGATGCTGGACGCCGACCCAGTGATCGCGACGAGCACGCCGGGACAGGCAGTGACTGAGTCTCGCGAGCGAACCGAAACCACGGATGTACTGTCAGTGGGGACGCGGGAGCAGGCGGTGCTGAACCGGTCGGGCGACGATCTCCGGATTGACTGGGGATACTTTCATATTGCCGTGCCGCGCGATGAGTCTTCCGAGAGCTCCATCGCGGCGTCGGGGCTGCGCCGGTTTACTGAGTCTGGCACACTGGACAAAGCAGATCAGATGGAAGGGCCCGTCTCGTCCGAGCATCGCTCGCCGCATCTTGACGTAGCGATGAGCCTTGGCAATGTGGGAGACGCGCCGGTTTCGCGGCATCTTCTGCTGAGCTATACCGAGGGGTACGCGGCACAGTTCCTGCAGCAAAATCTTCGGCCATACTGGCAACGGAACAATCTTCCGGTCGCGGCGATGCTGGACCTGGCAGAGCGTCAGTACAACGCCCTGGAGCAGCGGGGGGCCACCTTCGATAAAGAGTTGGCGGCCGACCTGACCGCGTCTGCCGGGGAGAAGTATGCGGCGCTATGTGCGCTGGCTTACCGGCAGGCCATCGCCGCGCACGTGCTGGTCGCGGACGAGGCGGGGCATCCGATGCTCTTCGCGAAGGAAAATTTTTCCAACGGAGATATGGCCACGGTTGACGTGATGTACCCCTCCGCACCAATCTTTCTCTTCTTTAACCCGAAGCTGCTGGAGGCGCAGGTACTGCCGGTGCTGGAGTATGCGGCGATGCCGAATCGCTGGCATTTTCCGTTTGCGCCGCACGATCTGGGGCAGTATCCGTTGGCCAACGGTCAGGACTACGGCGGCGGCGAGAAGACGGAGGAGGACCAGATGCCGGTGGAGGAGAGTGGCAATCTGCTGATCCTGGTGGACGCGCTCTCGCGCACGGAAGGCACGGCGCTGGCGGAGCGGTTCTGGCCGCAGCTGACGCAATGGGCCGAGTACCTGCGTACCCATGGGCTGGACCCGGAGAATCAGCTGACGACGGACGACTTTGCCGGGCACGTGGCGCATAATAGCAACCTGTCGATCAAGGCCATTGAAGGCGTGGCAGCATATGCGGCGTTGGCTAAAAGGCTGCGTCATGATGCGGACGCCAAGCGCTACGGTCAGGCGGCCAAGCAGATGGCGGGTCAGTGGGCCGGGATGGCGCGGGAGGGCGACCACTACAAACTGGCGTACAACAGCCCGGGCACATGGAGCCAGAAGTACAATCTGGTCTGGGATCGGCTGCTGCGCTACAACTTGTTTCCGGATTCGATACGGCAGTCGGAAATGACCTACTATCTCGGTAAGATCAACCAGTACGGGCTACCACTGGACAGCCGCGCGGACTATACGAAGCTCGATTGGGAGATCTGGACGGCGTCGCTGGCGGGCGACCGAAAGACGTTCGACGCGATCATGGACCCGATCTCCCGCTGGACGAATGAAACGCCTGCCCGCGTGCCGCTAACAGATTGGTATGACACCAAGAACGGAAAACAAAGTGGGTTCCAGGCGCGCAGCGTGGTCGGCGGCGTCCTGATGAGGGCGTTGAACGATCCGGCGTTGGCGGCCAAGTGGCGCGGGCGAGTGCCGCCTAAATAAGCTCCGTAGCTATTTGCGTCCGCTGGCTAGCTTCTTCTGCGCCTCGGCCTGCGCGGCCAGGAAGCGGCGGATGCGGTCGATGCTACGGGCCTTCCCGAAGACGACGAGGGACTCAAGCAGTGGCGGGGACATGGTGCTTCCGGTCAGGATGGCGCGCAGGAGCATGAAGTTCTCCTTGACCGACCATGTGTGCGCCTCGCCAAGGGCCTTGAGGGCGGGCTCCATGGCTTCGGTCGTCCAGGCCGAAGGATCGAGGGCTTCGAGCGTGGTGAGCTGCTCGGTGGCAAAGGCTAGGGTCTCGTCGACGGTACGCTTCTTGGGGAGGAAGACCTCGGGCGATGGCATGACGTTATCGGAGAAGAAGAAGCCGGTAATGTCGCCGAACTGGCCAAGGGTCTCGATGCGCGTCTGCATCAGCGGGGCGATCGCGCGAAGGTAGTCGTCGCCGAAGACCTCCGTGCGGACGGCCTGGTAGAAGGCCTCGGGCGAGAGCGCCCGGAGGTACTCGCCGTTCAGCCACTTCAGCTTGGTGAGGTCGAAGACAGGACCGCCCAGGCGGATGTTTGGGACTTCGAAGCGCTCGATCATCTCGGCCAACGAGAAGATCTCCGTTTCCTTCGCGCCGTTGACGATCTCGACAGGCGTGGGTGTGGGCATGCCGCCGCCCATCAGGCCGAGAAAGTTGATGACGGCCTCGGGCAGGTAACCGGCCTGGCGGTAGTAAATGAGCGAGACGGGGTTTTTTCGCTTGGAGATCTTCGATTTATCGAGATTGCGGAGCAACGGCATGTGCCAGAAGCGTGGCTGCTCCCATCCGAACGCCTGGTACAGGAGAACGTGTTTGGGGGTGGAGGAGATCCACTCCTCGGCGCGGATGACGTCGGTGATGCGCATTAGGTGGTCGTCGACGACGTTGGCGAGATGGTATGTCGGAAAGCCGTCAGACTTCATCAGCACCTGATCGTCGATGTTGGTGTGCTCGAAGGTGATCGCGCCGCGCAGTTCGTCGCGGAACGTGGTCGAGCCTTCGGGCGGGACCATCATGCGCATGACGAAGGGCTTGGCGGCTGCGAGATTCGCTTCGATCTCGGCTTCGGAGAGGTGGCGGCAGGTGCCGGCGTAGCGCGGACGGAGCTTCGCGGCGGTCTGACGCTCCCGAGCGGCTTCGAGTTCTTCGGCGGTGCAGAAGCAGCGGTAGGCCCTGCCGTTGGCGAGCAGAAGTGCGGCGTGCTCGCGGTAGATCTCGGTGCGTTCCGACTGACGGTAGGGGCCGAAGGGGCCCCCGACATCCGGGCCTTCGTCCCAGGCGAGGCCGAGCCAGCGAAGCGCGTCAAAGATCATCTGCTCGGAGGTGGCGACGAAGCGGGCGCGGTCTGTATCCTCGATGCGGAGGACGAATTGGCCGCCGCGCTGGCGGGCGTAGAGGAAGTTGATCAGCCCGATGTAGGCGGTGCCGACGTGCGGGTCGCCGGTAGGCGAAGGGGCGATGCGGACGCGAATGGGAGGCTGAGGTGCGGCGACGGTCTCTGGCATGGGTCAGCTTCGATGCTAGCAGAGGCCGAACGCAGCAAAGCCCCGCTGGGACGCAGGGCTTTGCTGGTTGAGGATCGGGGCAGTTTAGAAGTTGTACTTCGCCGCGAACTGGAAGAAGCGAGAGTCAGGCGTATTAGCTTGGAAGGTGCGCGATCCCGTAATCTGGCCGCCCGTAGAGGAGATGCTAGTGTTATTCGGGTTGCCGTAGCCTGGTGTGTTAAGGACGTTAAAGATGTCCGCCCGGAGCTGGAGAGCCTGCTCCCGGAAGGTGTGGAAGTTCTTGAAGAGCGAAGCGTCTACCCGCTCGTAGCCGGGGCCGTAGGTTTGGCCGCGGTTATCGCCAACGTAGGCGTAGGCCGCTTGCCCCGTCACGGTGTTCGGGATCAGCTGCGTCGTGCCCGGATAGAAGCTGGTGGTATATCCGAGGTTATCGCTCTGCGGGTTGGCAAAGGCGCATGGGTTGTACCAGTTCTGGACCGTCCGCACCTTGGTGGGGCAGACGACTCCGGGATTGCTGGCGTTGGGGCTTAGGTTGGTGGCGAAGGGATCGGCAACCCGGTGCGCGTTCACTTGCGCGCCGCCTGGACTGCTCAAGCTGTTGGTGCCGATCGAGATCGGTTGACCGGTTTCAGCACGGAAGACGAAGCTGCTGGACCAGCCGCCGATGATCTCATCGAGCAGGCCAGCGTTGTTGAGGTACGCTTGTCCCTTGCCGAAGGGAAGCTCATAGTTGCCGTTGAGGGTGAAGCGATGCCGGACATCGAAGCCCGATGGACCGTAGTCCGCACCCAGGCCAAGGATGTTCAAGCTGCGCGTACCTTCATCCCCTGTGCTGCCGAGCGGCGTGTCCGCATTGTCCAACGACTTTGCATAGGTGTAGGTGGTCAAGAAGGAAAGTCCGCGCGACAGACGCTTCTCGAGTTTTGCCTGTAAGGAGTTGTAGTTGGACGCACCATCGTATGCCGTGAACGACATACCGCTAAAGTGCGAAAAGGGCTGCAAGGGATTGACGTGGTCGCCGTTGGCATCCGTGTAGCCGCTAAAGTTGTTAGGTGCCAAGGCCGTGTTGCCGTTTGGATTGGGGAAGAACTGCAAGTGGCGGGAGACGGCACCGACATAGCCAACAGATGCGACCATGGTGTTGCTAATCCCGTACTCCACGGTAAGGTTGTACTGCTGGCTATAAGGAGTGCGAACCTGGCCCTCCCCGCCTCGCAGCGTGGGTTGGCTGGGTGACGTGATGGACTGCGGCAGGCCACCTTCGAGCGTGAAACCATCGTTTGGGCAGGAGCCGCCCGCAACGCAAGTACTTGGAACCGAGTAGTTTGAATCGTACTCGAAGGGAAAGTTCTCTCCGAAGTTGGGGAAGTAACCGGTGCTTTCGAGGCCACCGAAGAAGATGCCGTATCCGCCATGCAGCACGGCCTTCTCTGTCGCTTTATAGGCGAATCCCACACGTGGGGCGACGTTGCTCTTCTGCGGCTCTACCAGGTAGCGGTTGTTGGTGTAGGTGAGCGCAATGTGATCCTCGCTCAAAAGCTGGAGGAACTTTGCAGGAATGGCTACATTCTGCTTGCTGATCGGAATACGGTATTGGCCGGACGCGGTGCCGCCGGAGGTATAGGCGCTGGTAGGAACGAAGGCGGCCTGATTGTCATGCCGCTCGAGGTACGGCGTGGAGTAGTCGTAACGCGCACCGAAGTTGAGGGTGAGACGTTGGCTGGCCTTCCAGTCGTCTTGAAGGTAGCCCGCGCGATTGAAGCGCACATCGTCCGAGGTGAACACGTTGGAAATAGCCGCAGTGCCCATATTGTTGGTGAGGAAGTCGGCGACGCCATAACCGGTGTTTGCAACGCCTGCTATGCCGGTATAGAAGTTGTTGGCGCTATTTGTCGCTCCGCGATAGTTATAGGTTCCGCGCGGCTGCGTGGGCTGCGACGTGGAGAAGCGAATGCGCTGGATGTTGACACCGCCCTTAATGGTGTGGTTCCCAAGCACCTTGGTGACATTGTCGAGGATTTGGTAGACGTTTTCGTATTCGTTCGTCGTGTAGAACTGCGGGGACCCAAAGTTCGACAGGCCGGAGACGCTGAAGAAGGGAAGACCACCGTTGTTCTGCGCGTACGGAACGCCGCCGAGGCCGAGGCTGGATGCCGCCGTCGGATTGTTGGCGTTCTCGTGCAGACCAGCGTAGTGACCGTAGTTGTAGCCGAAGCGAAACTCGTTGGTGAGGGTGGGGGTAAAGACGTGCGATTCGCTGCCGGCAAAATTTTCGCCGAGCTGCACGAGCTGGCCGGTCGTACCGAATCCGCCGCCATCCAGGATCGGACCGAGGGGAGCGGGATAGCTTGAGGGCTCGTGGTTGTAACTATAGCGGGCAAACGCCTGGTCCTTGGAGCTGATATTCCAGTCCGCGCGCGTGTCCCACTGGAATGTGTTGTCGAGGACGTTATTCTGCGCGGTGAAGTTGGCGTAGGTCTTGCCGACTGGTCCGACGTTGGGCAGGGGAAAGAGGCTCAGCAGCTTCAATGCGACTGGATCGAGCGGAATACCCGCTTGATCGAGACGGTTGCCGGGAATGAGAACCGTGCCATTTGCGGCAGCATTCGGGCGATAGAGCGTTATCCGGTTTCCGCCGCTTACCAGGTTGGGGTCCGTGCTCAGCAGTTCGCTAAAGTTGCCGGTGCGCATCAAAGCTGTGGGAACGGTAAGACCGGAAGAAGTGCGTCCGAAGACAATACGGTTAGCCTCCACGTCGCCGAAGAAGAAGAGCTTGTCCTTAATAATAGGCAGGCCCAGGGTCGCGCCGAACTGGTTCTGCCGGTACTTTGCGATCGGCGACGCTCCTTGAAAGTATTCGCGCACGTCGAAGGCGTCGTTGCGGAGGTACTCCCAAACGGAGCCATGGATGTTGTTGGTACCAGAGCGGATGCTGGCGTTGATGACGGCACCGGCAGAGTGGCCGAACTCGGAGGAGTAAGCGCCGGTCTGGACCTTGAACTCGGCAAGAGCGTCAGGCGGGGGACGGACGACGTAGCTTGCGCCGTTGAAGAAGTCGACCACGTTTACATTGTTGTCGACGCCGTCCATGATGTAGTTGTTCTGCTCGGCGCGCTGACCGTTCGCGTTGAAGTCGCCCTTACCCTGGCCGCGCGCACCATTGGAGGGCGCAACGCCAGCGGTTAGCTGGGCGATGAAGATCCAGTTGCGGCCATTCAGCGGAGTGTCATTGATGGTCTGCGCTTCGATGACCTGGCCGGTAGAGCCTTCCTCGGTCTGGAGGAGCGGAGGCGCGGTGCTAACGGTGACGGTGGTGTTCTCGGCACCGGTTTTAAGCTCGACGTTGACCGCCGTGCGCTCCTGGATGTTGACGGTGATGTTCTCCTGCGTCGTGGTGGAGAAGCCCGGTGCCGTCACGGTGACTTTGTAGTGACCAATCTTGATCGGAGAAAAAACATAGTTGCCGCTGGAGTCGGTCTGCGTTTCGAGCTTCAGGTCGGTTTCCGTATTAATCAGCGTGACGTGCGCGTTTGCGATGACCGCGCCGGTCGGGTCTTGTACAAGACCGGTGACGGCGCCCTGGTCGGTCTGAGCAGAGGCGCGGTGGCTACACGTACCGAGAAGAACGAGGAGAGTGAAGAGCAGGCCGCGGACCAATGAGACGAAGGGAACGTGGCTACTCCTGTGAGGTGTTTGCATGATGCGGTGATCCTCCCAAAGGCGTTTCAGGCTGATGTTTGTGGATCGCAGTGTGCGCGCCGCCAGATAGAAGTGCGCGTGGCGGAGGCGGCGAGGGGTCTTCCGGGGATCAGCCTTCCGGGAAGAGGATCACGTTCGTCGCGTACCGCCCACTGTATAGAGAGCATCCGAACAGTAGGGAATGGAGTAGATGGTTGTCAAGGGTTTTCGCGAATGTTTTCACCAACATCCGATTGCCCATCCCGCGATGGGCGTAGTAGAGTGGCGGCTGGTCGTTACCAGGGCGACTCGGGAGAAGTTTAGATGAGAACACTGGTTTGTCTTGCCTTTGCCACTGCCTTGATGTGCGTTCCAAACGTAGCGGCGGGGCAGCCGGAGAACGCGCCACGCTTGGTAAAGCAGGATGGCCGCTATGCGATGATGGTGGACGGCAAGCCATTCCTGATGCTGGGCGCGCAGATCAACAACTCAAGCTCCTGGGCCAGCACGTTGCCGCAGGTCTGGCCGGCGCTGGCCGCGATGCACGTCAACACCATGGAGGCTCCGGTCTACTGGGAGCAGATGGAACCGGAGCCGGGCAAGTTCGACTTCAGCGGGGTCGACCTGCTGGTGAACGGAGCGCGCGAGCACAAGCTGAAGCTGGTGATCCTTTGGTTTGGGACGTGGAAGAACGGGCAGAACCACTATGTGCCCGAGTGGATCAAGCGCGACCCAAAGACGTATCCGCGCGAGATTGGACCGTACGGCAAGGTGCTCGATGTGATGTCGCCTAACGCGCCCGCGAACCTGGAGGCGGACAAGAAGGCGTTTGCCGCGCTGATGCGTTATGTGCATGACATTGACGCTGCGCAGCATACGGTCATCATGATCCAGGTGGAGAATGAGTCAGGGTCCATCGGCGCGGTCAGGGACTACTCGCCGGCGGCGAACAAGCTGTTTGCGGAGGCGGTGCCCGGGACTTTGACCAAGGCCTTGCACGAGAAGAGCGGGACGTGGACGCAGATCTTTGGAGCCGACGCGGATGAGCGCTTCGCCGCGTATTCCACCGCGAAGTACATCGGCGAGGTGGCGGCGGCGGGCAAGCGCGAGTACGACATCCCCATGTACTGCAATGTGTGGATCACGTACCCGGTGCATGCGCTCGAGAATCGGGACCATCCCAGCGCAGGACAGGAGTATCCGAGCGGCGGGCCACAGCAGGGGAATATCGAAATCTGGAAGGCGGCGGCACCGTCCATCGACGCGCTCGCTCCGGATATCTACTCGGGCGACTCGACCGTGCTCCGCGAGGTGCTGGCGGCGTATGCGCGGCTGGACAACCCGGTATTTGTTCCGGAGACGGGCATGGGCAAGACGGTCGGACGCTACTTCTTCTACGCGCTTGGTCGAGGGACGATCGGCTTCTCGCCGTTTGGAGTGGACTTCACGAATTGGACAATCCGCGACGGAAAGATCCCGTACGGCATGGAGGAGAGCTTCGCGCTGATTGCGCCGATGGATGAGCAGGTGGCCCGGCTGAACTTCGCGGGCAAGGTACAGACGGCGGTTGAGGAGCCCGGGATGACGCGGCAGCGGCTGCACTTTCGAGGGACCGGCGGCGACGTGGATGCCGTGGTGTCGTTCGGCTATCCACAGCATGATGGCAAAGTGCCACCAGGGAGCACCGACCTGCAAGGCCGCGCGATGGTGGCGCAGCTTGGGCCGTATGAATTTCTGGTGACCGGTTTCGGTGCGAGCGTAAGCTTTGTGCTCGCGAACGGCGCTGCGCGGAATGAGCAGTTGGAGATCCTCCGGGCGGACGAAGGGACGTACACGGGCGAGACCTGGACGACAAGTCGCATCTGGAACGGCGACCAGACCGACCGCGGGCTGAACTTCCATGAGCACAATACGAGCGTGGTGAAGATCAGGCTGCACACGATTCCGCTGCTGGATAAGCAGGTTGCACGATGAGACGCTTACTTGGCTTGGTGAGCTTGTTGGCCGCAGGTGCTGTGGCGCAGACGACGCAGCCCGGCGCGATGACGGACGTTCTCTACGGCGCGGCGTACTACCACGAGTACGCCCCGGCGGAGCGGCTCGACAAGGATGTCGCGCTGATGAAGGCGGCCGGGCTGACGGTCGTCCGCATGGGCGAATCGACCTGGAGCCTGTGGGAGCCGGAGGACGGCAAGTTCGAGTACGCCTGGATGGACCGCGTGGTCGATGCGATGGGTAAGGCGGGGATCAAGGTCATTATGGGCACGCCGACCTACTCCATCCCAACGTGGATGTACCACTCGCATCCCGAGGTGCTGGCGCGTCCGCTCCATGGCGGCGAGACCAGCTACGGGATGCGGCAGAACATGGACACCGATAGTCCGGCGTATCGCTTCTACGCGCAGCGGCTGATCCGGCACATGGCCGAGCATTACAAGGACAATCCTAACGTGATCGGCTGGCAGATCGACAATGAGACCTCGTCGTATGGCGCGGCGAACCATGATGTGTTTACCGGCTTCGTGAACCATCTGAAGCGGAAGTTCGGCACGACCGACGCGTTGAACGCCGCCTGGGGGTTGAATTATTGGGGCCAGAACGTGAACGGCTGGGAGAACATGCCGGAGCGCGACAGCACCATCAGCACCGGCTACAAGCTGGAATGGACGCGCTGGGAGCAGATGCGGGTCACAGATTTTCTAAGCTGGCAGGCTTCGCTGGTGCGGGAATATCGCGGGCCGGGGCAGTTCGTTACGCAGGACTTCGGCGGGGCCATGCGCCGGGACGTGAACGAGCATGAAGTGGGTAAATCGCTTGATGTAGCCGCGAACAATCCGTACCACGGCACGCAGGACCACTTCGACGGGCAGTCGCAGGCGGAGCAGGGCGACTACACGCGGTCGCTGAAGCGGGCGAACTTCCTCGTGACCGAGACGAACGCGCAGACGACGGATTGGACTTCGGCATACCAGTATCCGCCCTATGACGGCCAATTGCGGCTGGATGTCTACACGCATCTGTCGAGCGGCGCGAACATGGTGGAGTACTGGCACTGGGCATCGATCCCATCGGGCCAGGAGACGTACTGGAAGGGTGTGCTCTCGCACGACGGCGAGCCGAACCGAGCCTATGTGGAGGTCTCACGGACGGCGCACGAGCTCAAGAAGATTGGGCCGCACCTGGTCAACCTCCAAATCAAGAACGATGTGGCTATCCTCTATAGTGTCGACTCGGCGAACGCGATCGATTTCATGCCGTTCGCACTCGAGCGCGGGCCGCAATGGTCGATTGGCAAGACGGTGGCCGACTACAAGAGCGTGGTCGACCAGATGCACCGGGCACTCTTTGAGGCGAACGTCGGGACGGACTTTGTCTTTCCGGAGGACGCAGACTTCAGCCGTTACAAGCTGATCGTCATTCCTCCTCTCTATATTGCGGACGATATGCTGCTGACTAAGATCGCCGACTACGTGAAGGGAGGCGGCCATGTGTTGATGAGCTTCAAGAGCGGCTTCGCGAACGAGAACTCGGCGGTGCGATCAGTCCGCGCGCCGGGGCCACTGCGGGAGGCTGCGGGGTTCAGCTATCAGGAGTTCTCCAACCTAGAAAAGCCGCTGATGCTCAACGGCGATCTCTTCAAAGCCTCTGGTGCCGACGGTGCCAAGTACTGGGCGGAGTTCCTAATACCCGAGCATGCCGTGGCGTTGGCTAGCTACGATCATCCGTTCTTCGGGCGCTGGCCGGCGATCACACGCAACCACTATGGAGCGGGATCGCTGACCTATGAGGGGACGTTCCTCTCGGACGCGGCACAGAAGGCAGTGGTGGCCGACGTGCTGCGCGACGCGAAGCTGCTTTCTACCGCTGTGCTCCCGGCCGGAATGCGCGAGAAGAACGGCGTCAACGGCATGGGCAAGGCGGTGCACTACTACCTCAACTATACGGGTCAACCGCAGAGCTTCAAGTACGGACGCGGCGCGGGCAGCGATCTGCTTACCGGCAAGCCTGCCGCGGCCGGGCAGACGCTTACACTGGGACCATGGGACGTCGCGATCATCGAAGAGCGCTGACGGGCGCGATGTGCTGGTGCATTTATGTGCTGGCCCTACCTCCCGGCATGGCGCAAACACGCAAACCCAGTCTCTCTCCGGCGGATGCCAGCGCCTTGTCGCGCGGGTTGGCGACCTACGATGCGGGTGACACCTCCGCACGGCCTGAGCTGGAGCGGCTAGCCACCAAATACCCGGCAAACTTCCCCGCAAACGAGGCGGTGGGCATGATGTATATCGAGGCGGGTGACCCGGCGCACGCGCTGCCGTTTCTCGAACGCGCGGCCGCCGTCGAGAAGGCCAACGCGGCGGCGCAGGCGAATTTAGGCGCGGCCTACCTGAGCAAAGGTGACGCGGGTGCGGCAATCACCGCGTTACGGCGCGCCGCGACACTCGATCCCAAGAACGCCGGGACCAAAGCCGATCTGGGCCGGGCTTTGTATCAAGCAAAACAAACGGCGGCCGCGGCCAGTGCATTTGCGGGAGCAGCCGCGCTCGATCCGACGAACGTAGACGTTCTGTACAACTGGGCCGTCGCGCTCTTCGACCTGCACAAAGATGCCGAGGCGGTGGCTGCGTTGGAGAGAGTTCCAGCAGCGCAGCGGACGGAGGCGGTTGAGTCGCTCTGGGGCGACGCGGAGGAGCGCCTCGGGCACTTTCAGCAGGCTGTGGCGCATCTACAGAGTGCCGCGCGGATTAGCCCCTCAGAGCCGGCCATTTATTCGGTGACGATCGAGCTGTTGCGCCACTGGTCGTGGGACACGGCAGCCGAGGTGAGCGCGTTTGGCGTGACACGCTATCCCGAAAGCCAGCGAATGCGGATGTCGCAGGGTATCGCACAGTTTGGCGGCGGCAAGTATGCGGCGGCGGCGAGTACCTTTGGCGGCTTGCTTGCTTCCGATCCGGACAACGAGAGCTACGGCGATCTGCTCGGACGCAGCTGCACGGCGGCCGGCGGCTCGGAGGCTCCGGAGTGCGGGTCGCTGATCGCGTTTGCCGAGGCGCATCCGAAGAACGCCGCCATTGATGTTGCGGCTGCCGTCAGCCTGCTGCATAGCAGCTCGCCGGAGGCGCACCTCGATCAGGCTCAGCGATTGCTCCAATCCGCCATAGCCAGCGATCCGAAGAATGCGGACGCGCGATACCAGCTGGGTGTCTTGCAGCAGCAGCGTCTGCACTGGGCCGAAAGCGCGGCCTCGCTCGAGAAGGCGGTCGAGTTGCGTCCGGCGTTTGCGGAGGCGCACTATCGATTGTCGCGGGCCTACTCGCACCTGGGCGAAGGGGAGCGTGCGCGGGCGGAGATCGCGTTGCAGCAGAAGTATAGCCAGCAGGAGAAAGACGAGACAAACGCGAAGCTGAAGGAGGTCACGACATTTCTTCTGGCGTCACACTAGACGGGTACCTGCGCTCGATCGCGCTGAGGCAGTCGGTCAGCCGGCGGGAGTTCCTGCGCGGCGTCTCCGGCGCGGGCGCGGCAAAGGCGCTCTTTGGGCCGACGGCTCTGTGGGCGATGGCGACAGCACGCACGCCGAAGGTCGTCGTAGTCACGTTCGGCGGCGGCGCGCGGGACGAGGAGACGTTCGCGCCCGAAGGCCAGCAATACATCCCACACATGCTGAACGAGTTGATTCCGCAGGCCACCTTCTTTACGCAGGTGGTGAATCGAGGCATCCTTGGCCACTATGTTGCGACGGCGAGTCTCGCGACGGGCGTCTACGAGACCTTCAACAACTTCGCTCCGGATGCCCCGCATAGCCCGACTATTTTTGAATACTTTCGGCGCGATCTCCGCAGGCCGGCGAACGACGCATGGGTCATCGCGCCGAGCAACGGCTTCAACCGCATCGGCGAGAGCGATCATGCGCTCTACGGCAGCGGGCTGGGCGCGCATGTGGTGCTGCCGAAGCATCTGCTGACAATGGCCTCTGGTACAGGTGCAGGAGGTCCATCTTCCGGTTTAGACCACCTGATGCATGACAACTATGAGTCGGCCATCCAGGTGCCGCTGTCGGCTTCGGCGGCGGGCAACCAGGTGCATCTGGAGGAGCTTGCAAAGCTGATGCAGCTCTCCATGACAGAGTTTCTGGCCCATGCGCGCACCGTGTCGAGCCCCGACGAGCTGTCGATCTACATCGCGCAACAAGTCATGCGGCAGCTTGCGCCCAGCCTGCTTTGGATCACGCTGCACGACATCGACATCGCCCACGCCGGTGCGTATTCGCTCTACACGGACGCGGTGCGACGGTCGGACCGGCTCTGCGGCGAGCTATGGAAGACGATCCAGGCCAATCCGGAGTACGCCGGGCGAACGCGGATGTTCATCCTGCCGGACTTTGGCCGTGATTCCGACGGCGACGCGGGCGGCAACGGATTTCAGCACCACCGGACGGGCGATCCGTTGTCGCGGACCACCTGGATGATGGCGCTCGGGCACGGTATCCGCGAGAACGTGACTGTCGACCGGATGATCGAGCCGGTCGATCTCGTACCCACGCTGGGACGGATCCTAGGCTGCGACGCGCGCTTTGCGACAGGCAAGCCGCTGGCGGAGATCTCGTGATCGAGGCGGCCGATCTGGTGAAGTATCCGCCGCAGGCAAAGGCGCTGGCGACAGAGCACCTCACGTTGCTGCGGAAGCTGCCACCCGTATTTGGCGCGCTGCTGATGAGCGAAATTGTTGGGTACGATTGGCGTTTTCCAGCGGAGCGGGCGGAGATTGCACGGCAGTTCGCATTCCTCAGTGCCATGAATGCCCCGGCACTTACAGCGGCCATGGCCGGGTTTGCCGGGCTCCCTCTCTCCGCCGAGCTACGAGAGCGGCGGTGGGCGGCGGCTCCGGCGGAGTTCATCGAAAAGCTGACCGCCTACCTGTGGTCGACTCACGCGATGGACCAGTTTCGCGAGATGGCGGCGGCGTATCAGCAAGCGTTGTTGGAGGCCCAGCCGGAGCCTTCGCCAAAGGTGCCTCGGCTGTGTGTGGTCGTCATTGGGCGCGGGGCGACGCCGGGAACGATGAGGCTCTTCAGCAAGCTGCGAGCGCATGGCACATACTTCGGCCAGGTCAACGGCACGAGCGGGATCGATGCGGTCCTGGCTGCAGCTGCTGCGCGGGCGAAGGCGCATCCCGAGCCGTATGGTCACTGGTATGTAGATGGCGGCGATCTCGCGGGCGATGCCGAAGTGGTTCATGGCGTCGACGCGGTTGGTGGTGATGTCCATGTCGAAGAGCGAGCCTTCGGAGTCGCCGGCGGCGTCGTTGAGCTCGAAGACGCCTTCGA
>CAXTUR010000010.1:0-38057 GCA_964247455.1 uncultured Acidobacteriaceae bacterium
GCAGAGTCCTCCGCTTCGCTGCGGAATGACAAACAAGGGGCTGTGGAATGACACCAAGAGTAGGCAGAATGACGCGCCCCTCTGGTTTGCGATCAAGAATAGGAGGGCGCGCTTGCGGGTTAGCGATCGCGGCTGGTGACGAAGCCGGGGACCCAAAGGAGGGCACGTTTAGCCTCAGTGTCGGGGAGCTCGGAGAGAGAGAGGCGGGCGGCTTCAGCGTAGGCGCAGGCGGTGTCCATGGCGTAGTCGAGGGAGCCGTGGCGCTGCAGGATTTCGAGGATGTGCGCGTGGGAGATGCGGACGAAGCTGCGATCGGCGAGTACGGTGCGGATGGCTTCGCGGTCGGCTCCGGTGCCCCGTTCGAGGGCGTGGATGATGGCGAGGGTGGCCTTGCCTTCGCGCAGGTCCGAGGCGACGGGTTTGCCGAGGACCTCTTCGGACGCGGTAAGGTCGAGCACATCGTCGACGATCTGGAAGGCCAAACCAAGGTTGCGGCCATACTCGCCCAGCAGCTCGTCCGCGTCTTCCTTGCCGGGGGTGATGGCTGCGCCGAGCTGCATAGAGACCTTGAAGAGGCAGGCGGTCTTGCGGAAGATGAGGTCGAAGTATTCTTCTTCGTTGATGAGGTGGCCGAGTTTTTCGATCTGGAGCAGTTCGCCCTCGACCATCTGCTGGGTGAGCGAGATGAGGAGGTCGAGGACGCGGAAGTTGCGCTCGGCCAGGGCAGTCTGAAAGCTCTGCATATAGAGCCAGTCGCCGGCGAGCACGCACTTGGCGTTGCCCCAGGTGGTGTTCGAAGAAGGACGGCCGCGACGGGTGTCGGCTTCGTCGATGATGTCGTCGTGGACGAGCGTGGCGGTGTGGAGCATCTCGACCACGGCGCCAAGGCGGATGCGCGAGTCGTCGTTACAGCCTAAAGCTTTGGCGCTGAGTAGGAGCAACAGCGGGCGTATGCGCTTGCCGCCGCCAGCCATCAGATAGGACGCGATCTCGGTGACGACTTCGACGGGGGAGACAGCCTGCTGGGCGAACTCGTCTTCTACTGCGGCGAGATCGTCGCGGAGTAGGTCGAAGACCTCTTTGGCGTTCGCAATGGAGAGGGTGCTCACTCATTGGTTAGAGTACCAGCAGAGATGAGGCGAACCGGCGGGAAGGTGGGGGTGTTTGATAGGCGAAAGGTTTGTAGAGGGTTTGTAAGCCCGGGGTGGGAAGGGCGGAAGCCGGTTGCACGAACACAGTTAGAAGGAGCTGCTATTTGCCTAAAAACTGTGCCCAGCTTGGTATCGGATCGATTAAGACAAGCGGCTCACTCGGTCGTTTGTAGCCGACCGTACGATGACCAGCTACAGTGGAATTGTCGTAGAGGATGCATTCGTCGGCATACTGAAGCGCAATCGAGATTGCTGTAGCTCCGCGGATAGCGCCGCAGTTGGTCTTCCATCGGCACGTTGTGCCCGCCTTTTAGAACGCGCGACCGAACACGAGCCATATTGATTTCGACGCTCTCCGTGCCAACATAGAAGATGCATGTTCGGTAGCCGAGCTTTTGCGCTTTGGCCAGCATGCGTATGTAAGTGTTGCCGGAGAGCGTCGTTTCAACTGAAAAGCTGACCAGGGATGCTAAGAAAGCCTCGGCTGCCCGGATCACTTCCTTGCAGGCCTCGATGTCGCTGGTCTTTCCTGAGGCGGCACGTAGACCCGAGGCGACCGCGTCGGGATCGAGTACGGCGGATTGCTGGAAGAATGTCTTGGCCCACCGCGTGAGCGTGCTCTTCCCGCATCCGTTCGCGCCGGCGATGACCGCAAAGATAGGCTGGCTCAAGACGCTTTGCTCAAAGGCTTCCGTTCCGCTTTGTCGGCGAGTTCTTTCTGCCTAAGCTCCTCTTCCAGATGCTTCTGCCACATGATTTCAACTTGTACGCCCTTACGGGCTGCGACGGCGATTGCTTCGGCGTATTTGGCGAAGTCGTAACCCATAATGCGATTTTACTCCTGACATGCCCGGGAGAGCGGAGTGTGATTAAAGCAGATTCCCCGCTAAGCTGCGGAATGACAAAGTGGGAGGGCGGGCCTTTCATGTGAGCGTCGGTGCAGGAATCAGTCTTCGTCGTCGAGCGCAAGGTCGGCGACCTTCATCTTGCCGTGGCTCTGCTCGACGAGCACCTGGATCTTGCCCTCGGCGGCGTCAAGTTCCTGCTTGCAGGCGGTGGAGAGCTTGACGCCTTCCTCGAAGAGGCGGACGGATTCTTCGAGGGAGAGTTCGCCGCGTTCCAGGCGGTTGACTACGGTTTCGAGAGCGGTGAGTTGTTCTTCGAACTTGGGCATTACCTTTCCTCCGGTTCTACCAGGCCGAGGACCTCCGCGGCGGCGCGGTACTTGCCGAAGGGCGCGCTAACCTGGACACCCTGGACGCGGCCGCGGACTTCGGCGAGCATCTCCTGCGCGATGAGGATGCCTTCGGCACGGGCGGCGGGGTTGGCGGCGCGGCCCATGCGGTCCATGATCTCGGCGGGCATGGAGACTTTGAGGTCGTTGCGCATGAACTCGGCGTTGCGGACACTGGTGAGCGGCCAGATACCGGCGATAACGGGGATGCGGAAGGCTTCGACGCGGAGGAGGAACTCGTCGAGCAGGCGAAGGTCGAAGACGGGCTGAGTGATGGCGAACTCCGCCCCGGCCTCCACCTTGGCGGCGAAGCGGCGGACCTCGTTGTCGATGTCGGGGACGCCCGGGTTGGCGGCGACAGAGACGGTGAAGCCGGTGGACTCGCCCAGTGCGTTCTTGCCCACGTCGAGGCCCTGGTTGAGGTCGCGGACGATTCTGGTCAGGCCGATGGCGTCCACATCGAAGACGGCGGTGGCGTCCGGGTAGTTGCCGAGCTTGGGCGGGTCGCCGGTGAGGCAAAGGATGTTCTTGATGCCGATGGAGGACGCGCCGAGCAGGTCGCCCTGCATGCCAAGGAGGTTGCGGTCGCGGCAGGTGAAGTGGAGCACGGTCTCGATGCCGACGTGTTGCTGGATCTGGATGCAGAGGCTTAGCGCGCTCATGCGGGCGCTGGCGCGGGGGGAGTCGGGGACGTTGATGGCGTCGACGCCGAGGGCGTGGAGCTGGGCGGCTCCGGCGATCTCTTTGGAGCAATCGATGCCCTTGGGCGAGACAATCTCGACCAGCGTGACGAAGTCGGCGGCGGCGATCTTGGCGCCGACCCGGGAGCGCTGAGCGAAGGGTGGGGGCTGGACGGCCCCGGGAACTTCGGCGGTTGTGTCGGCAAGCGATTCGGTTTGGACTTCGATGGCGCGCAGCCCGTTGCGGACGGCGCGGATGTGGTTTGGGGTGGTGCCGCAGCAGCCGCCGATGAAGGTGGCCCCGGCGCGGACGAGTTTGCGCGCGAAGCTGGCCATGTACTCCGGCGAGGTCATGTAGATGGTGCGGCCATCGACGGCCCGGGGGATGCCGGCGTTGGGCATGGCGGCGAGGGGGAGAGTGGTCACGGCGCGCATCCGCTCGATGACGGCGAGGACGGTCTGCGGGCCGTCGCTGCAGTTGCAGCCGAGGGCGTCGGCACCGTACTCGGCGAGGGCGCGTGCGGCATCTTCGGCGGAGGTGCCGTCGAGGCAGTTCCCTTCCCGGTCGACGGTGACCATGACGATCAGCGGGAGATCAGGCGCGGCGGATTTGGCGGCGCGGATGGCTTGTTCGGCCTCGGCGAGCGAGGTCATGGTCTCGGCGATGAGGAGGTCGGCACCGATGCCTAGGCCACCTTCGGCGAGGGCGCGGACCTGGTCGCTAAAGGCTTCAAAGGCGGCGTGTGGCGTGGCTTCAGCGATGGGGACGCCGAGCGGGCCGATGGCACCGGCCACAAAGCAGACGGAGGCATGCTTCTCGCGCATGTGCTCGACGGACTCGCGGGCGATGCGGACACCGGCGCGGTTGATCTCAGCGACACGCTCGTTGAGGCCGTAGCGTTCGAGGCGGAAGCGGTTTCCGCCGAAGGTGTTGGTCTCGACGATCTCGGCCCCGGCCTGAAGGTATTCGAGGTGGACGGCGCGGACCATGTCGGGCTGTGAAAGGTTCAGCTCGTCGAAGCAGCGATTGATGAAGACGCCGCGGCTGTAGAGCATGGTGCCCATGGCTCCGTCGCAGAGGACGGTGCGGGTGGCGCCCGGGTTGAACAGGGCTTTGACGAGTTCCTGGATGGGTACGGCTTCGGCTACCATCGTCCTCCGTGCGGCGTCTTTCTATCCTAAGCCAGAGGCTGCGGAGTTGCCCGATCCATTGGTATACTTCGTAAGATGTACCCCAAAGAACGCGGTGTTGAGTTGGAATATGGAACAGAACGGTCGCAGGGCCGGGTTGGAGTTGTTCAGTTGAAGAATCGAAGTCTCTCTGCCCTGTTGGGTGGCAGCACTCCCGGCAGCACGTCCAGCCGGGTACGCACGTCTGGCTTTACACGAAGCGTTCTTTGCGGCATTTTGATGGCGGCGGCGACGCTGGGGCTTACCGCCTGCGGACCGTACTACTACAAGTTCCCCGTATACACCTTTGCCAATCGTCCTGTGCCTCCGAGCAAGCTGGCGGAGCGGGTGCTGATCTCCGTGGGGAACGCCGGTCTGGCGGGCACGGGCGGAGCGCTTGCGATTGTGGACGCATTGCGCGACATTCGGAACAACGTACAGAACACAGTTCCCAACTTTGCGATCTCCGGCTTTAGTTCCGGCTCCCCGGGGCGGATTTATAACTTTCCCGAACAGGTCCGTGGATATGTTTACTCCAGCGCAGACGGCTCTCTCGCGAACATCAACTATGGGACGGAGGCCTCGGGCGGATCGGCTGGAACTTTCCAAGGTTCGAATGGTTTAGCCATTCCGACTGACTTTGGGCGCATCTTTTCGGCGGACGAGAGCCTGGGCGTGCTCGCCGTGCAGGACGCCACGACTGGACGGTCGTTCGGCCTAAACCTGCCGAATGTGTACCAGGTGGCCGCGAATGTGGGCGATACAGTGGCCATTGCCATGGTGCGGAACTCGAACACGCTGTACCAAGTTGTGAAACTAAACGCTAATCAGTATGCGACCGAGCAGGACGCGGCGAAGATGCCGTCGATCCAGGGCGGGCAGAACGTCGGCGGCATCAACGCGGTGGACTGCCAACCGTACAATCTTCCGGTGTATTGCGTGGTGCCGGTGCCGGGCAGCTATGACCGTCCGATTGGAGCGTATTTCTCGCTGGACGGCACGACGATGTACATCCTTAATTGTGGCCCGGAGTGCGGTGGCACCACAGCAAGCGTTACCGAGATGCAGCAGGGTGTGCTGAACATCAACAACGTGTCGCAGACAGGCGTCAGCAACGGAAATGTGGCAAGCTACACCACTGGCACTCCGGCGACCCCCGTGCCGTTCCCCATTTTAGGCGTCATCGCCAATACGCTTGTGCCCGGGGGCTCGACGATTGCCGTTTCCGACGGAGCGACGCTCTACGTGGCGGGACAGCAGAGGATGGCGGACGGGCTGTTTACCGGCAACCTCAGCACGATCTCGCTGGCGACGAATGCTGTGACGGGGCAGTACTCGATCTCGGACGGCACCCATACACGCATTCTCTTCGCAGACGATAATTCGCTCTGGATTGGGTCAAGCTTTTGCGCGACCGGCGAACGAGCGAAGCTAGGGCAGAACTATAACTGCCTGACACGCTTTGATTTGGGGGCAAAGGCGGCGGTGGTCTATCCGAACCTGACGCCCGGCGGGGCCACAACGGTCCCCTACCCGAACACCAATCTAAACCCGTACTACTACGGCGATCTGACCGGTCTGTGCTGGGTGCAGAACCTCCACAAGGTCTATACGGCGTACGGCGGGCAGGTGCACATCTTCAGCACGGTGGATGGCTCGGAGATCAACAACTCCCAGGTAACGGTCCAGGGGACGGCTTTGGATGTAGCTTATATGGACGCGCTGACGAACCAGGCCAACTGAAGCAGGGAGTAGGGTACAGGGAATTGGGAGTAGTAAGCCGGTGGTAGAGTTGTATCGTGACTTTATAGTGTGGCAGCGCGGCATTGAGATGACGCTCTCCGTTTATCGATTGACGTCTGAGTTTCCGAAGAGCGAAATGTTAGGACTTTCAAGCCAGTTGAGAAGGGCCAGCGTTTCAGTTCCAAGCAATATCGCCGAAGGCTACGGCCGAAATACTACAGGCGAATACAAGCAGTTTCTTGGCGTCGTGCGCGGTTCAAATTTGGAAGTGCAAACTCAGCTTGTACTATGCGGCGCATTGTTTTTTGGAAGACCAGAAGCAATCAGCGAAGCGGAAGCTCTTTCCAATGAAGTCTCGAAGATGCTGAACGCCATGATTGGAAAGCTGTAAGGTGACGCTTACTCCTGCCTTATCTTCTACTCCCTCTCCCCTCCCCCCTACTCCCTGCTCCATTCTCGCCATCGCCGCCCATCGGGATGATGTGGAGCAAACATGCGGTGGCACGCTGCTTGCGATGGAAGCGAAGGGCTGGCGCACCGGCATCCTGGACCTGACGCAGGGTGAGGCGGGCACGCGGGGTAGTGCGGCGGAACGGGCGGCGGAGGCGGCGGAGGCGGCGCGCATCCTGCGGGTGGGCCACCGGGAGGCGCTCGATCTGCCGGATGGTAACGTCCAGAACACGCTCGATAACCGGTACAAGATCGCGGCGGTGTTGCGGCGGCTACGTCCGCGCATCGTAATCCTGCCCTACTGGCAAGGACGGCATCCGGACCACTACACGACGGCGACGCTGGGGTATGAGGCTTGCTTTGTTGCCGGTCTGGCAAAGGAGCCGATCGACGGGGAGCCGCACCGGCCGTACAAGATTCTTTACGCCAGCTTGTACGCGGATGTGCGGCCGAGCTTTGTGGTGAACATTACGGCTCATGCCGAGACGCGCTTCCAGTCCCTGATGGTTTACCGGTCGCAGTATGCGAACCAGCCGGGCGGCAGCGGTCTGTTTGTTGCGGAAGAAGATATTCGCGAGACGATGTTCGCGACGGCCAGGCACTACGGGCTGCTGGCTGGGGTGAAGTATGCGGAACCGTTTGTACAGAAGGAGGTTGGTCTGGTTGACGATTTGATGATGCTCCCGGTTGCGTCTATTTAGCGCCTACTCCACCGGCGTTTCATCGACGATTTTGTACTTCGCCGGAATGGCAAACTGCGCCGGGTCCGGCTCGCCGCGCTGTACCGACGAGACGGCCACGATCTGTTCACCGGTTCGCGGATCGTTATGCTTGATGATCATGTAGATCGACAGCTCGGACGAGTACCAGTATTCATCGACGATGACGACGGCGGCTCCGGTATCGCTTGCCTGCGCGGGGATCGTGCGCGATTTACGGACACCATGCAGGGTGAGTCCCGCAAGCGGCTGTGTGCCAAGGTCTTCTTCCTTGTAAAACGGATTGGCCACCGGAGAAGGGCCCGGAACAGTGTTTGGCGTTGGCTGGGGTGCCCGCTTGAGCACCGTCTCACGCGCAAGATGGGTGTACGGATCAAGGAAGACGCTTAGGCGTGTTTCGGGATCGTAGGTATGGGCGGAGAGCAGTGCCGGGTCCCCCTGAAAGCCGGTCGGCACCATCCTCCGCCGCTCGTTGTAGATGCGGCCGGACGCCTGTCTGGCGATGTGGTTCATGGTCGTGCGGATGTGCACCGTACCATCAGGAAGCTTCTGGTGGGAGACGATGTCGACCACCGCCGTAAACGGAGCGTTCGATACCGGTGTGATGAAGATGCCCGGAACGTGCGTCTGCACGCCGGCGTAGTCGCGCGGCATTGGGACGGCGGCACTCTGTCCGGGCAGATGTCCCGGCAGAAGAGCTAAAGTAAGGGTCGCCGCAAGAGCCGCAGGTCGCATCGGTCACCTCATGGAGACAGCATAACGCAAGCCGCTGCGTACCGACAGGTTCACCTATAAGCGCGACGACGACGATGGCGTTTTCGGCCGTTGCCAGTTCTGCGCAAACACAAGGCAGGGCTTCGGCCAGGTGTTCTCAGCGGGTACGTACCCAAGCGAACGCGCGGCTCCGGCTGCAAAAAAGCGGGACGACACTACACGACGGCGACGCAGGGTATAAGGCTTGCTTTCTTGCCGGTCTGGGGAAAGCGAAACTTGATGAGGAGCCATACCGGTCGTACGTTCGGGAAAGACAAGACGCTACACCAATCCTAATTGGATTGAGCTTCGGCTTTGCCGAGGGATGGCGGCGCTTTATAGAGCTGCCATGCCAACAAGCCAGTGAGGACGAGGCAGACGGCCAGGCTCCAGGCGTAAGTAGTGGAGCCCATGGCATGACGCGCGAACCAGAGGATAAGCAGCGGAAGAGCCGGTACAGAGGCCGGCAGCACGGCTTGCGCCAGGAACGATCGCCAGTGGAGGCTGACTGAGGTCAGGGATGGCAGAACACGGGTCAACATCCAGGTGAGTCCGCAGAGGGCACCGGCAAAGGTCCCCCAGGCCACGCCGATTGCTCCCATGAAGAGGATGCCAAGGATGCTTGCGCAGACGTTGACGATGGATTCGAAGATGCCGGGGCCGAGTGCTTTATCGGGTTCTCCGGTCGCGATGATCAGCGTGGAGAGAGGGCCGGCGAGAAAGCGTATTGTTTGGGCGACGGTCAGGACGCGGAGCACCGGCAACGCGCCAGCGGCGTAGACCGGACCGACCCAGGCCCGCAAAAGGGCAGGTCCGGCAAAGAAGACCACCGCGCAGAACGACAAATTGATCAGCAGAGTGAGCCGGGTGGCCAGGAAGAGCATGCGGACCATGCCGGGGCGATCGTCGCGCGCGTGGAGCGTGGAAAGCGGAGCCAGCAGCGCGGAGAGCAGCGAGTTGCCAAGGCCAATCAGGAAAACGATCACCATGGACGCGAGGGAGTAATAGCCTACGGCCCGAAACTGGAAGTGACCAACGATGGTGAGGTCCAGCCCATTGATAAAGAGCGCGCTTAACGACCAGACAGTGAGGCTCGCGCAGAAACGAAAGAGCTGGCGCGCCACGACTCGGCTTACATGACGGAGAGCGGAGCGGCTTTGTTCGAGCAAGCTTCGGACAGCCGCCATCTGAGCGAGGCCGCCGAGAAGATTAGGAACGCCGATGCAGAGCGCGAGCAGGGGAAGCGCTTGTGTGTGCCGGGCGACGAGGATCGCAGCCAGAGCACCGACGATGCGGCTTCCGCCGATGGCGAGGGCGGGCACCCCGTTGCGGTGCATGCCGATCAGGACGCCGGTGTAGGTGGAGAGCGGCAAAAGAAGACATGTGCAAAGAGAAAGGATGAAGCAGGCGCGGCGGAACTCCGAAAGCAGCCGCGGACCGATGCCGCTGAACAGATGCGGCAGCTGCCACAGGACCAATGAGATCAGGAGGGCGGCAAAGGCGGCGGCAAGCATCAGCAGAAACAATGAGGTGCCGATCATCTTGGCCTGGCGCTCGCGCTGATCCAGTTCGATGGCCTGGGCCATAAAGCGGCCAATGGCGATCTGCAGGCCAAAGTCGAAGTAATTGGCGTACGCGGCAACCTGCAGGATCAACGACCATGCGGCAAAGTGCTCCTGATCGAGCGAGCGGGTAAGGAAACGCGGCAGCGCCAGTGCGACGACTGCTGTGGCTCCGCCCCGGACGAGGTTCGCGAGAGCATTTCTGACGGCGCTGAAGTGGACCTCTTTCAACGTGCCCTTCGGCTCCTCACCCGTTCACGGCTACGGGCTTTTCGTTCGCTGCGGGAACGGCAGTGATCGCTAGCCGTTCTAACCGATCTTGTACGAAGAGGAGGAGCTCCCTCGTCACATAAGACGGCGGATGCATGGCCAGCATGGGAGTGCCGGCCAGAAGCTTGAGCGAGACGCCCTTCCACTCCGGGTGGCCGAGATGGCCTCCGGGAAGGAGAACAGCGTCGGCGCGGTCGAGGAAGAAGCGGGCGGAGTCTTTGAAGTCGGCGGTGCCGGGATCGAGGACGCTGAGATAAAGGTCCGGGCGCAGGAAGCGGAGGATGCTATTAGATTCGATGATGGTGTGTTCGGCCTTGCTGATCTCAGCACGCAGGCGGGGCATGGCTTCCGCGAGCTGGCCCTGGCGGGTGCGTACCCAGAGCGAACGGACAGCACCGGCTTCAAGGAAGCGCGCCGTGTCGGTGCCGGAGTGGGGGTCGCGTTCTTCGCTGATGGCGATGGTGTGGTCGGCGGTCTCGCAGTCGCAGGGCTCGCCATTGGCGGAGCAAACGCCGTGCCCAAACTGCGTGATTTTGATGGCGGTCCAACGATATAGCGGGAGGGCGCGGATCAGGCCCGCCGTGACGCTGGTCTTACCGATGTTGCGGGTGCCGCCGCCGACGACGATTAGCGCCATGGGTCTAGTCTACCGGGTCTGCCGAGCGTGTGCCGCGGCTGCCGCGTAGCCGGGCCAGGTCGCGAAGGTACTCCTTGAGCGGGCGCGCGGGACGGCCCCAGAAGACCTGGCCGGGGCCATGCATCTTCTTATTACTAAGGACGCCCGCGCCGCCACCGAGGATGACGCCCGCGCCCACCGTGGCGTGTTCGCCGATGCCGACCTGGCCGCCCAGGATGGCACCGTCTTCGATGATGCTGGAGCCGGAGATACCGGTCTGGGCGGCGATGATGACGTTCTCTCCGATGACACAGTTGTGGCCGATGTGCACCAGGTTATCGATCTTGGTGCCGCGCCCGATGCGGGTCTCGCCAAGCGCGCCACGGTCGATGGTGGTGTTGGCTCCAATCTCTACATCGTCGGCGACGTGTAGGGTACCCTGCTGGGGAAAGAGGAGGTAGGTGCCGGTCTCGGGATCACGCGCGTAGCCGAAGCCAGTAGAGCCAAGGACCGCGCTTGCCTGGACGACGACGCGATCTCCAAGGGTCGTGCCGGTGTGGAGCGTCACGCGGGGACCGATGGTGCAGTGTGCGCCGATCTGCACGCCTTCTTCGATGATGGCGTAGGCGGCGATCTGTGTTCCCATTCCTACGTGGGCCGTCGCGGCTACGACGGCCGTTGGGTGAATATCAGTGACATTGGAGAGCGACTGGAGGTGCGCTGCAGCAAGGGAGAAGGCATAGCGGGCGTCGCGCACGGCGAGGAGACGTGGATCGGTTGGCGCTTGCGGGAGGAGCTTGTGGGGGATAAGGATAGCGCCAGCCTTGGAGGCAAGGGCGGTTGCAAGCGTCTTAGAGTCCGAGGCAAAGACGATGCTGGTCCGTGCGGCGTTACTGTGGCTGGAGACTCGGGTAAGTTCCGCGGAACACGCGTTTGGGGGTGCGCCGACTAGCTGGGCCAGTTCCTGGACGGTCATGCGTAGATCTTCTCCTCACCGGGTGGGCGTGTCTTCCAGCGGCGATGCATCCAGAGCCACTGGTCCGGATAGCGCCGGATGTAGTCTTCCAGGACGGCGGTAAAGCGGGCCGTATTGGCGAGAGCGTCTGCTTCAGAGTCGGCCGTGCGTTGCAGCGTTAGTTCTTCGCCGAAGTGGAGAACATACTTCGATTCATGCTGCTCCCATAGCAGAAAGCCGGGCAGGACGGCTGCTCCCGTTTTGGCGGCGACCCGTGCGAGACCAGAAGCGGTGCAGGCCGGAACGCCGAAGAACGGGACAAAGACGCCCTGCGGTGGCGTCATGTTGGTGTCCATCAGGATACCGACCGTCTCACCGCTACGCATGGAGGCGATGAGGCCACGGGCGAAGTCATCTTTGTGGATGACGCGATTGCCGTGCAGACAGCGCAGGCGGTTGACGAAGCGATCGACCAGAGGGTTGTCGAGACGGCGAATGAGCACGCCCATCGGGTAGCCCATCAGGGAGTGGAAGAAGCTTGAAAGCTCCCACGCGCCAAGATGGCCTGTAACGACCAGGACGCCTTTGTTCCTGGCGCGCGCGGCGAGGTAGTGCTCAAGGCCTTGATAGCGCACGAACTTAGTTACGGACGCGGTTGTGTAGCGTGGCATCTGGCAAAACTCGGCAAGGAGCCAACCGAGATGTCGGTACTCCCTCCGAAGGAGATTGCCGCGTTCGTGTGCAGGCAGCGAAGGAAGGGCCAGCCCGAGGTTGCGAATGCCTACAATACGTAGCCGTCCCAACAAGTGAAAAGCTACGATTCCAATCGCGGCACCCACCGCACGAGCGATGAGACGCGGCAAAATGCCTAACAGCCGTACTCCAATCCAAACAACAGCGAACTCGAAGCGTTCTCGGACGCCGGGAGGAGCGTTGTCCCGCCTTGTGTGTGGAGGCAGCGTGTCCAAGTGATCAGTTTACAGTCGGGCAGGTTAAATGGAGAGAGCCGCACAATGGCGGCTCTCTGCGAAGTGCGGCGGAATTACTGAGCATTTTTGGAAGCAACGAAATACTTGGCAACCGTACGAACGAAAGGACGGGCATCAGCCGGTGTGGCCTGGCTACCCTTAAGGACTGTCTCAAATGGGATGTCCGCTCCGTAGAAGGACTTGGTATCGCCATCGTTCTGCGTTAGGACCGTACCATCTAAATCGATACCGGCGAAGAGGCCTTTGCTCCGGGAATAGGTGAGAAACTCGGCATTGAGCTTCCAGTCGGTGCCGGCCTTTGCATTGCGGCCCACGGGACCAGCCGAAGCGGCAGCGTCGGCACCGATCTTGAACTTAGCCTTCAACATGTCCTGCAGGCCGTTCTGGTTCATCGCCAAGAGGATCAGGTCGGTAGATTGGCCGCCAATCTGGAAACCGAAGCTGCCGCCAGATAGGGCGACAAAGACCGGTGCGCTCCAACCCTTTGACGTGCGGCAGGTCGCGACACCCTGGCCATACTCCGCACCGACGACGAAGGCGGCCTTCTTGTAGGCCGGAACTACCACAACGCACGAGGCACCCGAGAGGATCTCCTGAGGGATGGCCTTATCCGGTGTGCCCATGACTGCGGTAATGGCATGCGACGCACTGGTCAAACGTCCATCGAGCTTTGCCTTATCAGCCGCGCCAAAGGCGGAGAGCGAAGTGGCGGCTAACGTAAATGCCGAAACTGATGCGAGAAACTTTGTCATTTGAAGCCTTTCTTGTAGAAGCGGAAGTGTGGTGTGCTGCAAGGCCTTCACCATCAACAGCTATGTGACGGTCAGAGAGTACGTGCGGTTGCACGAAGATTGAAGATGAAGTGAGTTACGGCGAACTCGCAAAAAATGGGGGTCCCGGAAGAAGCATCGGATACGATCCGATACCTTTCCGACGACCCCACTCTCCCAGGTCTATGTTGCTGTTTGTTACTGTCTACTATTTTTCGGTAATGCGCAAGAGTACCCATGTCTTCACTCTTAGGTAACCCTTTTATACGAGTTAATGGGAGCGTTGTGCGCTCAATACGTGCATCGTCAGGGCCGTACGATTGCCGACCCCAACTTTGCGCATAAGGCGGCTTATATGTGCCTTTACCGTGCCCTCATCGATGCCGAGCGTAAGAGCAATGTCGCGGTTGGGCCGGCCTTCAATCAGCAGGTTGAGCACCTGGCCCTCTCGGTCGGTGAACTTGGAGTCACTTTGGGCCGCAGCACCGGTACTCCCAGCATCCAGGAGGCGCGCGAGCACTTTGCGGGGCGCCCAGATCGAGCCGTCACGCACCACGTCGAGACACTGCTTGATCTCATTCTCGCGTGCATCATGAGCAAGGTACCCTTTGGCACCGGCGCCGACCACCATTTGCACGAACTCTAGGTCGGCTGGCGGACCAAGCACGATGACGCGCATATCGGGCCGCTGCCGGCGGAACAACTGGAGCGTCTCGGTAAGGTCGGGCGCGGAGGCGGTGTCAATGATAGCCAGCGCGAGCTCAAACGAGTGGAGGGTCCCAGGAATGGAGAGCGGAACTCCATGCAGCTGCGACTCTTCCAGCAAGATGCCCTGCAGACCCAGAAGACGCAGCGGGTCCCGCAAGACCAACGCAATGCGACGAGTTGTGTGTTCAGCTTTTATTTCCATCGACATAAGCCTCATATACCGCTCTGCGTGGCCGAGTCGAAAGGGAGATCCAACGAACCTGTTCCATGATGGAGATTACAGCTTCGGCAAGACGATCCCTTGTTGCTTTTGGTACTTACCTTTACGGTCCGCGTAGCTAGTCTCGCAAACTTCGTCGGATTGAAAAAATAAAATTTGGCAGAGACCTTCGTTTGCATAGATACGCGCTGGAAGCGGTGTCGTATTGGAAATTTCGAGGGTAACGAAGCCTTCCCATTCCGGCTCAAAGGGGGTTACGTTGACGATAATCCCGCAGCGCGCGTAGGTCGACTTACCGACACAGATGGTAAGCACGTCGCGCGGAATCTTGAAGTATTCGATGGAGCGGGCGAGCGCGAATGAGTTGGGCGGTACGATCACGCTCTCGGCCGTTACAGTGACAAACGATCGCTCGTCGAACGCCTTCGGATCGATGATGGCGCTGTTGACGTTGGTAAAGATCTTAAACTCGTCGGAGACGCGGAGATCGTAGCCATACGAGGAAAGCCCGTAGGAGATGACCCCCTCGCGTACCTGCTTTTCACTGAACGGCTCAATCATGCCGTGCTGTTGCGCTTGCGTTCGTATCCAGCGGTCGCTCTTGATGGCCATGCGTGTTGTACTTCTCCCAGCTAGGTATGCGGTCTAAAACTTAGTACGCACTATCCGGCGGTTTGGACGCAAGACGCGTTGACATTCGCGGGCGGTGTTTCTACCATCAGCCTATTCGCCGCCGCGGAAACGTCCCTCGCCCATGGTAGCGCACGAAAGGCCATTCCTTTGATCAAGCAGGACCTTATCCAACGCATCGTCGAACGGACCGGGCTGCCGCGGAGCAAGGCAGAGGCTTCGGTCGACGCCATCTTCGACGCCATGAAGCGCAGCCTGATCGAGGGCGACCGCATTGAACTGCGCGGTTTCGGCGTGTTTACCGTAAAGCCGCGTAAGACCGGCATCGGGCGCAACCCGCGCACCGGGCATGAGGTTTCAATCGCGCCAGGCAAAGCGGTGCGCTTCAAACCCGGTAAAGATTTGCAGCTTCTCGATTAGCCGCTACATCAAGCTGACGGCGTCCACATCGACTACTACGTTGCGGCGGGGAATGCTGTTTGCCTCCGCAAAGGCCAGCATCCGCCGGAGCACGTCACCTATCGTCTTGCGGCTTTCGGCCTTCAACAAAAAGTGATAGCGGAAGATGCGTTTTAACCGCACGATGGGCGCGGCGGCCGGCCCCAGTACACGCACCTTGTCCAGGCGCCCGTTCTGGAACCACTTTCCAAGCATGGCCGCCCAGCCGGTCGCTTCTTCGAGCTTGTCGCTGAGAATGAGCACATTGGCGAGGACGGCAAAGGGCGGGTAGAACATCCAGCGGCGATACTGCATCTCCTTGGCGACGAAGCCGGTGTAGTTGTGGTGGGCGGCGGCCTGGATGGTGTAGTGGTCCATATGGTAGGTCTGGACGAGAACGCGCCCGGGAAGATCGCCCCGTCCGGCACGGCCCGAGACCTGGGTCAGGAGTTGGAAGACCCGCTCGGCAGCGCGGAAGTCCGGCAGCCCGAGCGCGAAGTCCGCCCCGACAACGCCGACCAGCGTAACGCCGTGGATGTCGTGGCCCTTGGCGATCATCTGGGTGCCGACCAGGAGGTTGATCTCGCCCGAGTGTAGGCGGGTGAGCAGACGCTCCATGTCGCCGCGCCCACGCACGGTGTCGCGATCCATGCGGCCGATGCGTGCATTGGGAAAGATCTCCTGCAGCCGCTCCTCGCCCTGCTGCGATCCTGCTCCCAGATAGTAGAGGTGCTCGCTGCCGCAGGTCGGACAAGCCTTCGGAACGGAGCGCCGAAACCCGCAGTAGTGGCACTCCAGCCGCTCGCCCGCGTGGGCCTCCGTGCCGTGGAGCGCGGGCTTGTGGAAGGTCATGGAGATGGCGCAGTTCTCGCACTGGATCTTCTCGCCGCACGACCGGCACATGGCCACAAAGCTGTAGCCCCGGCGGTTGAGCAGGATGATGGCCTGTTCGCCGCGGTCGAGCGTCGCCTGCGTCTCGGCAATCAGCTGACGGCAGAAGATCGCCTCCTGGCCGGTCTGCCGGAACTCGGCGCGCATATCAATCAACTCGACTGTGGGCAGCGGACGATTGGCGACGCGGGTGAGCATCTCGACGCGGCGGTAGCGGCCTTTCTCCGCGTTGGCCCAGCTTTCGAGAGACGGCGTGGCGGAGCCGAGGACGACGGTCGCGTCGTTGAACTTGGCCCGCATGACGGCCACATCGCGGCCGTGGTAGCGCGGCGTCTCCTCCTGCTTGTAGCTCGCGTCGTGCTCCTCGTCGACGATGAGGAGGCCGAGATTGGCCAGCGGCGCGAAGACGGCGGAGCGGGTGCCGACGACCACACGGGCATCACCCCGGCGGATGCGGTGCCACTGCTCGGCGCGCTCGTCAGGAGTGAGCTGAGAGTGCAGAAGCGCGACATCCGCCCCGAATGCGCCAACCAGCTGGCCGGTCATGCCGGGGGTGAGACCGATCTCCGGCACCAGCAGCAGCGCGGTACGGCCAGCGTCGAGCGCACGGCGCATGGCGGCAAAGTAAACCGCCGTCTTGCCCGAGCCGGTGACGCCGTAGAGCAGATGCGGCTGGAACCCGCCTTTGACCATGGCGGCCGCGATGGTGGCGAGCGCCTCGGTCTGAGCCTCGTTCAGAGTGTGTTCATGCGCCAGCTTTTTGCCCTCGACGCCGCCCACTCCGCCCATGTGGAAGCTCTCCGGCGCCTCTTCGAGCGCAACCAGCCCGCGCCGGACGAGCGTCCCCAGTGTCGACTCCGGCACCCCCAGCCGCTTCGCATCGCTCACCCGCATCCGCCCGCCGACAGCGGCAAGCTCCGCCATCAGCAGCAACTGATTCTCGTTGAGCTTCGGCAGGCGCAAGCCCGCAGTCTCTTCCCTCTTCCCTCCTCCCTCTTCCCTCCCCACCAGCACGGCAATGCGCTCCAGCCGCCGGGCATCACGCTCCTCAGCAACGGCTTCGCGGGTGAGCCACTTCTTGCGGATCATGCCTTCCAGCAGGGCTTTATTGGCCTGCGTGGCCGAGCGCAGGGTGGTGGCCCGCGCGGGTTCGCCCCCTTCCAGATAGTTGAGCACGGCGTACTCGCGGTTCTGCTCCTCGGGCGTCAGCCGTGACCGGCGCGAACTGCCTTTGGCCGCGCCCTCGTACAGCACCCGGCGGCCCGCCTCGGCGATGCGGTAGACCACGTGCCGCTTCACCTCCGCCCCGAGAGGAAGCATCCCGCGCAGCACCTCGCCCAGCGGCGCGACATAATACTGGGCGATCCAGGCAGCGAGGCGCATCAGTTCGTCCGGCAGAAGCGGCGCATCGTCGAGCACCTGCTGGATGAGCTTCAACTCTATGTCGTCCGCAGGACGCTCGTCGTGGACGCGGAGGACGACGCCCATCAGCCGTTGCCCGCCAAACGGCACCAACACCCGCGCGCCGGCGACCGGAACCACGCCCTCTACCGCGTAGGTAAAGGCCTGGTCGAGCGGAACCGGCAGAGCGACATCGCAGAAGAGAGCCACACCCTAAGATTACTTGCGCCAGAAGCTCGGCAGAGGCGCGGCGTACTGGCGCAGCGTCTTAAGGGAGTAGAAGGTACCGCGCCAGATGACGCCTCCCTGCCGCAACGTGGTGACGGTGGAGCGCAGTAGCGCATAGAGGAAGAGGAGCGCGCCGAAGGGGGAAAGCAGTGCCTGCCAGGCGGAGATGCCGGAGACGCGCCCATACAGACGATAGGTCTGCACGATGGCGAGGAGCGTCAGGACGGCGGGCAGACGCGTCTCGCGGAGCAGCAGTCCGAGCACGGGAGCCACGCAGAAGAGGGCCAGCCAGGCGCACGCTCCGAGGGCAAGCGTGACGTGGAAGCGGAAGGCCGAGAAGAGGTTCTTGGTCAACACGTTGACCAGCCCCCACGCGCCAGCCGCCCAGTGGACCCGGACAAGTTCCGGCGCAAAAGCGATCCGCTGCGCCAGGCCCGCGCCCTTGACGCGCCGCCCGAGGCCGACATCCTCGACGATCTCCATACGAAGCGCTTCAAAGCCGCCGATCTGCTCATACGCGCTGCGGCGCAGGAGATTGAAGGCACCAACGCCGATGGCGTCAAAGCGGGCGCGCGGGTTGGCGATCTTCCATGGGCGCGCGCCCCACATCCCGAAGATCTGAAAGAAGCCGAGCACCATGCCCTCATCCCAGCGGCGGATGACCGGCGTCGGCACGGTGACGAGGTGGTCGGCCCCGCTCTCGACCGCGTAGACGAGCGAACGGCGGAGGCTGTCGGGCGCGAAGAGCACATCGGCATCGGTAAAGAGGAGCCAGTCGGCATCGCACCCGGCGGCGGCAACGGCCATGGCGTGTGTCTTGCCGAGCCACTCCGGGGGCAGATCGCTGATGTGGATCACGCGGAGCCGGGCGGGGTGCGCGGCGGCGAGGGCGTTCATCAGCGCGCCTGTCGTGTCGGTCGAGCGGTCGTCCACAGCGACGATCTGGAGCCGCGGGTAGTCCTGCGCCAGCAACGAGGAAAGGCAGGCGGTGATGTCGCGCTCTTCGTTGCGTCCCGGGACGATGACGGCCAGCGAGGGGGTGCCCTCGGGCTGACGATCATAGCGGTCGCCGAGCAGATTGGCGATGCGCGGCATACCGAAGCTCGCCTCCACCGTCTTCGCCACCCAGCTGAACGCCACAAACCATGCGGTGATGTGGAGCACGTGCGGGATCACGCCTCTAACCGCAGTGGAGGAGCGTAGCGCGATCCGGCGAAGAGAAAGGCGGCGGCGAATCCGAAGGCGACCAGCGTGACGCCAAGCCCGAGATGCAGGCTGCTATGGTCGCTTACCCAACCGATAATGCGCGGCGAGGGCGCATCGCCCAGCACATGGATGAAGAAGAGTTGTCCCGCGAGGGCGGTGGCGCGGATACCCGGCCCTACGGAGTTGACCGTCGCCGCGTTCAGGGGGCCGTTGCCGAGGAAGACCATGAAGAGCGCCAGCGACAGCATCGGCAGTATGAAGCGCGGCGGTCCGAAGAAGCAGAGCAGGGCGGGAGGGATGGTCAGCAGCGCGCTGAGGGCGGGGACAAGATACAGCGCGCGGTGGTTGGTGCGCAGCCATCGCTGGGCGACGATGCCGCCGATGACTGTCCCCAGAACGCCGGTGACGACGGTGACCGCTCCCATGACGAGGCCCGCCTTGCCCGCCGAGAAGCCGTCGACGCGCTGGAGGAACGAAGGCATCCACCACGAGATGCCGCCCAGCGAGAACGTCACCATCGCGAGGCCAAGCACCGCGAATAAATAGCCGCGGTTCCGGAGGAGACCGAGAACGACGCCGCGCTCCACCTTGGCTTTGAGCCCTTCGCTTGCGCCGCGCTCCGGTTCGCGCATCAGGAAGAGGATCAGCAGCGCGACGATGACTCCGGGGACCGCCGACACGTAGAACGGCATCCGCCAGCCATATTTGCCGCCCACCGTGCCGCCAACGAGAAAGCCCAAGGCCGCGCCGAAGGGCAGGGCCACGTTGAAGATCGTGAGGACGCGGTTGCGCTGGGCCTCCGGGTAGAAGTCGGCCAGCAGCGCCGGACCGAAGATGCCGAAGCAGGCCTCGCCGATCCCGAGAGCCGCGTGACGCACCATCAGAGCGCCCATGGTGTGCACCGTCGCGGTGAAGAAGTTAATCCCACTACAGAAGAGCGCCGCCAGGACAATCAATGGCTTACGCGGCATGCGGTCGCCCAGCCATCCGGTAAACGGCGAGGCGCCGACGTACGCGACCATAAACCAGAAGGTGAGCGCGCCAATGCGCTCGTCGGTCGCGCGGAACTCATGCTTGACCATCTCCTGCACGCCGGGAAGGATGTAGCGGTCGAGATAGTTGACGAAGTTGAGCGCGGTCAGCAGGACCAGTGCCGTCGTTGCGCCCGCCACGGCGATGACGCGCGGCGGGTTCGAACGATCGCCATTGACCTCCTCTGGAGACCGGTTTGGGAGATGGGAAGACACCTGCTGAGGAGCATAGCAGGAACGCTCCGCCCGCCCCGCGGTGGATAAGGTTTGCCATGGGTGCGCCGATAACCTCTGCAAGCGGCGCGCACCGCACGGAGTGTTCATGCTCGGCCTGTTTGCCTCAAAAGCCAAAGTCGTTCCCGCGCCGCCGAGACAGCCTCCCGCCCCGGTCGCCGCACCCGTGGCGCACGTGGAGGTGGTTGAGCCGGAGGTGGTGCCGCAGCCGGCCGCGCCTGTACTCGCGGGCATGATGAGCCGGCAGCCGATCGTCGAATCAGGTTCCACGCTCCACGGATACGCTCTGCTGTCGGATGTGGTGTCCGTGGGCGAAGGCATGACGACGCAGCAGCAGATGGAGAACTACTCGCTCTTGATTCCCGAATCGGAGAAGGCAAAGGCGTTCTTCGCAGCCACGCGCGATCTCCTCCAGCAAGCGGCGGAGCGGCTGCCGCGACACGCCGTGCTCGAGATCGGCAAATCGGTGGAGTTCGACGAGGAGCTTCTGGTGGTCTGCCGCCAGCTCCGCAAGCGCGGCTACCGGCTAGCGGTTGACGGAGCAATCCCCGCCGAGGCGCGCAAGCCGCTGATGGAGCTCGCCGACTACCTGACCGTTGATTTCGAGGCCATGGACGAAGACGCCCGCAAGGCTCTCTACGCCGACGAGATTCCCAGCCACACGACGCTCCTGGCACGGCGCGTGGACACCGTCGAGACGCAGCAGCGCGCGCAGAAAGAGGGCTGCAAGCTCTTCCAGGGCACCTTTCTGGCCGCGCCGTTCGTGCCGCCGCCGGGGTTCAAAGCGTCGAAGTCCATTCCGGACAACCAGTTGATTTGCTTGCGGTTGATGGCCGCTCTCAGCGAAGAGACGATCAATCTCGGGTCGATCGAGAAGTTGATCATGATGGACACGGCTTTGGTGTACCGTCTGCTGCGGCTGGTCAACTCGGCGCTCTACAGCCTGAACTCACGCATCACGACTATTCGCAGCGCGCTGGTGATTGTGGGTACGGACGAGTTTCGCAAGCTGATCTCGATGACGCTGGCCAGCATCTTTGCCAGCACCAACTCCTACGTAATGGTGACGCTGGCGGTGGAGCGCGCCCGCTTCTGCGAGATGCTGGCGCCGCGGCTCCGCGAGCCCGGACCGAAGCTCTACCTGATGGGGATGTTGACTATGGTCGACGTGATCCTGAAGATGCCCATGGCCAAGGTGCTAGCGTCGCTGCCGCTCGAAGAGGACATGACCGCGGCCCTGCTGGGTGAGCCCGGCGTGATCACCGACGCGCTCGATCTCTCCCGCGCCTACCAGGCCGGCGATTGGAAGACCTGCACGATGCTGCAACAGCAGCTGCGTGTGGACGACGGCTGGGCGGCGCAGATGTTTGTTCAATCCGCGAAGTGGGCGGACAAGGTGAGCAGCGGCGGGCTGTAAGGTCATCCAAGCAGACGCCTTGGCCTTCTTGTTGTCATTCCCGAAGGACCTGCGTTACAGCCGCGCGACACTCAGCCAGCGCGGTAGTCCGTCTCCTTACGCGGGTAACGCGCCTCCACAACCGTCGAAATGCCGCCGCGCGGACGAAAGTCGCCAACCACCACTGCCCAGACCGGATCGCACGCCTTCACCACATCGTCCAGCACCTGGTTGACGATGTTCTCCTGGAAGATGCCGAGGTTGCGGTAGCAGAAGAGGTATTCCTTCAGCGATTTCAGCTCCATACAGCTCTCGCGGGGCATGTAGCGGATGGTCAGGCGGCCGAAGTCGGGCAGGCTGGTTTTGGGGCAGACGCTGGTGAACTCGGGGTCGTCGACCAGGATCTCGTAGGCGCGGAACTGGTTCTGCCAGGTGTCGATCGACGGAAACTGAAAGTCGAGACCGGAGGCGGCGTGGTCGTCGGTGTAGCCGGTGCGTTGCGTGGTCATAACCTATTTTATCGCGGCGGATGAACAAACGCCGCACCTCGGAAGAACCAAGGCGCGGCGTTTGGAGATTGCGGTTAGTTTCGACGGCCCAACGTCGGGCGGTCGTCGCCGGTAGTCGAGTTCGGGTTGGTGCCCTGCGGATCGTTCGCGCCTACGCGGCGTAGCGTGGGCTTGTTGCCGCCCTTGCCGTCGTTCAGCTTGCGCTTGTTTTCGAGCCGCGCCAGCCGCGCCTTCACATCGTCGAACTCGGACGTGGTCACCATGTAGTCCGGTTTGGCGGGCATGATGGTGGCGATCTCGTCCTCGGAGCGGTTGATGCGGTCAGGCGTCTGCGGATGGTCGGAGAAGACCTTCGATAAGGTGCCGGGCTTGTGCTTCTCAAGCGCGTCGATCTTTTCAAAGAACTGGATGAACGCCTGCGGATCGTACCCAGCCTTGTACATATATTGCAAGCCAAGCCAGTCCGCCTCCGCCTCAAAGTTGCGCGAGAACTGAAGGAACGACATCGGGATCGCCAGCTGCACAGCCTCGTAGATGCCATAGCCTGTCCATGATCCTTCAGTCAAAATCATCAAGGGAATGGAGCCGATCTGCGCGTAACCCATGCGGGTGTTCTCGCGCGCCGCGTGGTGGGCGCAGACATGGGCGGTCTCATGCGCCATCACGCCGGCAAGCTCCGCCTCCTCGTCGGCGGCCAGGATCAGACCGGAGTTGACGTAGAAGAAGCCGCCCGGCAGCGCCATGGCGTTGATCTCGTCCGAATCGATCACCTTGATGGTGAACGGCACCTTGCAGTCGGAGTTCTTGACGATGTTTTGGCCGACGCGGTTGACGTACTCGGCAATCACGGGATCGTTGACCATGTGCGCCGACTTCTCGATCTCCATGGAGTACGACTTGCCGTTGCGGATCTCCCAGTCGGTCGAAAACCAATTGCCCATGCCGCGGCCGCCGATGTTGCGCGTTCCGACGGCGTTGACATCGTCTTCACTGCCGGCCTTGATGTGCGGGTCGAGCGACTCACCTGGCTGCGGCAAGGAGTCGGTCTTCTTGCTGGCGGCGTCGCGCGCGACCTTCATGTCCTCGGCACTCGGCGGCGTAGGCGGCTGCGGCACCGAGGTGGGCTGCGGTCCTTGAGGACTGGTCGGGGAAGGCGATGCCTGAGGGATCGTCTGGGTAGCGGGGGCCGTCGTTCCGGTAGCCGCGGGCGTTGTGCTGGGCGTCTGGGCGAACGTAGCAGCCCCCAGCATCACAGCGGCAACAAGGCTGAACGGTGTCCTGAGCGGGGAATACGGGCGCATGGGATGTCTCCTGATCGAGCCGACGCCGGACGGACGCAACTCTATCGTCTAAGACGGATTATGCGCCTTTTTGTGAGCGGCGGAAAGAGTCGCCTTCATCCGACCAACCAGGCGTTACTTACCAGGTGGAGTAGGCCGTTCCCTCGCTCGACGTCTCCTGCGCGCCGCTATGGACGTCGTCGATGCCGGATTGCGTCTGGTCGAGCGAGTTCAGGATGTCCTCCTGCCCGGGCACCCAGCTGTCCGTCCGATTGGTGATCGGGTCCTTCGGCATGGCCTTAAGGTAGCCGGACTCCACTAGATCCTGGAGGGCCTGCGGTGCCTTGGATTTGTCGATGGTGTAGGAGTCGATGGCCTTCCGCATGGCCTGGAGGTCTTCCTTCAGCACGGCCTCCTTGGCCTTGCGCACGGATTGCAGGTAGGCGGGCACGGCCACGGCGGCCAGGATGCCGATGATGATCATCACGATCATCAGCTCCAGCAAGGTAAAGCCCCGCTGTGCGCCGCGCCGGGTTGGGGAGAGCTTTACCATGTCGAGTACTTGGTGCCGTCGAGCGCCGTCCCTGTGCTCTTGGTGTAGATGTCGAAGACGTTCTGGCCGCCCCAGGTGGCGGAGTCGGCGTCGTCCTGGTTTGCCCGCAGCCCCCACTCGGCCGAGTCGGTCAGCGGGTCGGTGGGGATCTTGCGGAGGAACTTGACCTTCTTGTCCTGCACCGTCACTCCGTTGACCAGCGTTTCAAGATCGGGCGGATAGCCGAAGCTGTCCATCTTGGTCTGGAAGGCCCCTTTGTCGGCCGCGTCCTTATACCGGTCGATGGCGTCGCGCACCTCCCACAGGTCGCGGCGAAGGACGCGCTCCTTCTCGCGCTTGACCTCAAACCGGGCGATGGGCAGCGCGGCAGAGGCGAGGATGGCGACGATGGTGATCGTGATGATCAACTCGACTAATGTCAGGCCTGCTTCGCCCGTCAGCTTCGCCTCGCTCTCCATCGCGGCGACGCTCACTTCACATGCACCACGGCCTGGGAGCCGACCGCTGGAAGGTTTGCCTGCGCGCTGTTTTTCGCGCCGACCTTGACCATCGTCAGCGTGGAGTCGCCCGCCGCTTTCGCCTTGAAGGTGAGAACACAAACCGTTCCCTGCCCTTCGACGCCGGTCGCACCCGGTGGCCGCGAGGTGGAGATGGTGACCAGCCCGTTGCCCTCGTCGCGGTGGACGATGGCGACCGCTTGTCCATCTTTGCCGAGGAACTCGCCCGCGTCTATATTGACGAGATCGAGCAGGCTGGCGTTGAACTGCACCTGCAGCGGCACGGAGTAGATGTCGTGGCCGCCCGCCAGCATGACCGGCACCTGGAAGGTCGAGCCGACGGCCTGCGGTCCGGCAGGAGGGGCCATGCTGAGGTTGACCGAGGCGGACGAGGGTGCTCCGGGTGCTGGCCGCGAGGGTGTGGCGGCCGAGGCGATGGCATCCGGCGGAGCGATGGGGCGTGTGGCGTCGCGCTGCATCTGCGCCACCATGGACGAGGCCGCGTTGGCCGCTGTGCTGGGTGCGGTGCGCGGTACGGGCATCGGCTCCACGTAGAAGTCGGCGTCGTTGCGCGGGTTGGGATCGCGGCGCAGCTCCACTGTGGTGCCGGTGCCGGTGTCGATGGCGCGGGTGTTGAGGCGCGTCAGGACGGACTCGCGGACGATATGCGGAATCAGCACAAAGACAATCTCGTTTTGGCGGACTTCATGGTTGTTCGAGCCGAAGATGTAGCGCAGTAGCGGAAGCTCGGCCAGTCCGGGCGTTCCGCTCAGGCTGCGGAGATCGTCCTTTTCGAGCAGGCCGGCGAGGATGCTCGGCTCGCCCTCTTTGAGCTGAATTACCTGCTCGACGACATCCTGCGCGATGATCGGCTCGTTGACGCCGGATATGTTGACCGTATTCGCTTGAGACGAAATCTCGATTCTCAGCTTCAATGCGATTTCACGGTCATAGTGGACCGTCGGGGTCATATCGATGTTTACGCCGATATCGAGATACGTGAACTGCGTCTGTACGCCGATCGAAGCCACGCCAGTCGAGACACCCGCGTTGTACGAGCCAGTCGCCACCGGGATGCGCGAGCCGATCTTAAGCTGGGCACGCTGCCCATCGGTCGCTCGCACCCGGGGATTTTGCAGGACGCGCGTGTCGGAGTCGGTCAGCAGCGCGTTCAACGTGCCGCCGGAGATGGTCACACCGAAGTTGTTCGCGTTCAGATGGGCGAGGTTGTTGAGCGTCAGATTGGTCGATGGTGTAGCAGGGGCCGCACCGTTGCCTGTGCCGGGCGTCGATGCTGTGTTGGTGGAGTTGGCCACCTGAGGCGTTAAGCCGATGGATTGGGGCAACTGGATGCCAAGGGTGCGCACCTTGTCGCGATTGACCTGGAGCACGGCCACGTCGACGACCACCTCGGGCTTGGCGCGGTCGAGATCGTTCATCAGCTTTTGGGCGAGGAGCAGCTGGTCGGGCGTCGCGCGCATGACGATGGCGTTCTGCGAAGGGACGAGATAGACCTTGACCGTGGGATCGAGCAGGTTGCGGATCGCCGTCAGCACCTCGGTCGCGTCCGCCTGCTGGCTGGCGTTGGTCAGGTAGAAGGTCTGGACAGCGACTTCGTCGAGATCGGTGCGCTTGGCGCGGCTGTTCTGCGCGACGAAGATGGTGTTCGGCGTGACTGTTTTATAAAACGTCCCGGCGATCGTGCCCACGATGCGGAGCGAATCCGACAAGCTCACATTCCTCAGGTCGATGGGGATACGCTTCGAGGCGTAGTCGGGATCGAAGAGCACGTTCAGCCCCGCCGCCTTACCAATGGCCTGATAGATGACCTTTGTATCTTCCACCATACTCAGCGTGATGGGGTCGTTCGAAACAGGCTTGAGTTCGGCGATGCCGGAGATACCGCCGATGGCGTCGAGGGTGTCGGTCGCGCGCCGCGCCTGCTCCGCGCCTTGCGGGGTGACCACCGGTGCTGCCTGCTGCTTCAGCGTGATGTCGGTCTCCTGCTGCGCGGCCTGGTCGCCGGGATCGATCATCAGGGCGCGCGCAAACTCGGTCAGCGCGCCCTGGAAGTCGCCGTTCTGGCGCAGCACTCGGCCGCGGTCCACATGGGCGGCAGCGGCTTGGAAGCGGACGCGCTCCAGCCGCTCTTTGTAGCGGACGTCGGCCGGTGCCTTCAGGTGGGCCTGACGATAGGCCTCGTACGCAGCGTCGTAGTCTTCGCGGACCTCGGCCTGCTGGCCACGCTTGTTCCACGTGCCGGACGACTGAGCCTGGGCCACGGATGCGCCGAAGCCAAGCACCAAAATCGCTACCCCGGCGCGACCACTATTTTTCCAAAGCCCACAACTCATGGTGTTTCTGTTCGCGTCCTTTGCATCATGCGGAGTGGGGCGTTGCCGCTCGTTCGTGCTCCCGAAGTTGCTGCTATGTTGAATCTTACGGCGTATCCGAAACTCGGGTGAGTATACCATCGCGTGCTGCTCATCCTTATCGGCCAACCGCTTCGAGAACGCTGTGAGCTAACCGGTTAGACGTGCCCTTTGCCTATGCGTGAGTTTCGTTTACCGGGTGTTAAACTAGCATTCGTATGCCACGTTCGCTTTCGAACCCGACGGTCGCCGCTCCGCCGAAAGCTCCGGTGAAGGAGAAGGACCGCGATCCGGTCGCCGCCGGTCATCGCGACGCGGCCTTCAACCGTTCGGCCAGCTTCAACTACTTTCTGTCTGATCGCTTTGAGGCGGGGGTCGCCCTGCGCGGCACCGAGGTGAAGAGCATCCGCGAGGGCAAAGCTAACCTGAAGGACGCTTACGGTCTGCTGAAGGACGGCGAGGCGTTTTTGTTGAACGCGCACATCGGGCCGTTCTCGCACGGCAACGCGATGAACCATGAGTCGCTGCGCACGCGCAAGCTGCTGCTGCACCGGGCGGAGGTGCGGCGGCTGGAGGGCATGACGAAGCAGAAGGGGTTCACCCTCATCCCGGTACGGCTCTACTTCCGCAATGGCCGGGTAAAGTGTGAGTTAGCCTTGGCCAAGGGCAAACAGGACTGGGACAAGCGCGAGACCGAACGCAAGCGCGAGGCGGACAAGGAAGCGAAGTCGGCGATTGCGCGCAGCCAACGGCGTTAGTCTGGCCACGTTCGTCCGAACACATTTAGTCTAGGGATGACCTAATCCCCTTTGTGAACCGCTGTATTTTGGTTCAGCATAAAGACGCTCAAACGACATAGCAGTCCAGATAGGATGAACACGATGAATACGAAGCTCCTCTTCCAGGACGCCGCCGCCTTTGCCACGCCCATGCTCGCGGTCTTCGCCGTGGATGCCGCCGTAAGTAAAGAGAAGGACGCGGCCGCTCTGCCCGCGCTGCTCACCACCTCGGACGCCCTCACGCGCGCCGCCGAGAGGGTGCTGGCGGCGGGTGAGTTCAAGGCGACGGCGGGCGAGATCCTGCTGCTGCATGCTCCGGCTGGGGTGCGCGCCGAGCGGCTGCTGCTGGTGGGCCTCGGCAAAGCCAAATCGCTCGCGGTCGATGACATTCGCAAGGCGGCCGGGACCGCGGTCCGTGCCTGCAAGCCGCGCGGCTTCCGCGACCTGACGATCGCCTTTCCCGAGGACCACGCGCTCTCGGATGAGCATCTTGAGTCGCTTCCCTGTAGCCTGATGGCGCGCGCGCTGGTGGAAGGGGCGGAGCTCGCCGAACCGGACTACGACGTCTATAAGAGCGACCGGGCGGACAAGAGTGTCCACAGCCTCCACGTCGTCGCGAATGGCCTGGACAAGAAGGTGGCGGCTGAGATCGCTGCCGGCTTTGAGGAAGGCCTGGTCGTCGCTGGAGCGCAGAACTTTGCCCGCTCGCTGGTGAACGAGCCTGGCAATGTGCTGACGCCGACCGAACTAGGCGCGCGGGCAGCCGCGATGTGTGCGGAGGCTGGTCTGGCCTGCGAGGTCTACTCGACCGACAAGCTCCATGAGTTGAAGATGAACGCGTTCTGGGCGGTGTCGCAGGGTTCGGCCGAGCCTCCCGCGCTGATCGTGATGACCTACGAGC
The DNA here is from genome assembly GCA_964247455.1 of uncultured Acidobacteriaceae bacterium. GTDB lineage: Bacteria > Acidobacteriota > Terriglobia > Terriglobales > Acidobacteriaceae > Edaphobacter. The sequence goes on from CAXTUR010000010.1 coordinate 28,337, forward strand.
CCGATGGCGGATCGAAGCCCGACGCGCCCGTTCTGGGGCTGGTGGGCAAGGGCATCACCTTCGATACCGGCGGCATCTCGCTGAAACCGGGCGATGGCATGGAGAAGATGAAGTACGACATGGCCGGGGCCGCCGCGATGATCGGTGCGATGCAGGCGATCGCTCATCTGAAGCCCGCCGTGAAGGTGATCGGCATCGTTTGCTCGGCAGAAAACATGCCCGACGGGAAGGCCTTCAAGCCGGGCGACGTGCTTACCGCGATGTCCGGCACGACCATTGAGATCATCAACACCGACGCCGAGGGCCGCCTTGTTCTGGCGGACGGGCTCCATTACGCGAAGACGCTCGGCTGCACGCACCTGATCGACGCCGCGACGCTGACCGGAGCTTGCGTCGTCGCTCTCGGCAAGACCAATGCGGGACTGTTCTCGAATGACGAAGCGACGTGGGAGAAGTTCCAAGCGGTGCTGCCCACGAGCGGCGAAAAGTTCTGGCGGCTTCCCTGCACCGACGACTACAAGGAACAGATCAACAGCCAGATCGCCGACATTATGAACACCGGCGCGCATCGCTGGGCTGGCGCCATCACGGCCGCCATGTTTCTCAAGAACTTCGCCGCGGGCACGCCGTGGATTCATCTCGACATCGCGGGCTGCGCTTGGATCGACGAGGCCCGGCCCTATATTGCAAAGGGCCCCTCCGGCGTGGGCGTTCGTACCGTAGTCGAGTGGGTCCGCAGCTACACGGAGTGAAGCTCTATGCCGAAGACAACGATATCGCCCCCAGTGCGCGGAAAGGCACAGTAGCCCATGTTCAGCTCCATCGGCATTCCGCACGGCTTCTGCTTCCTCTGGAATCCGGGATTGCTGTGGCTGCACGTCGCCTCCGACTCGCTGATCGCGCTGGCGTACTTCCTCATCCCGTTCGTGCTGCTTCGGATTGTGAAGCATCGCAAAGACATTCCGTACAACGGCATCCTGCTATGCTTTGGCGCCTTCATTGTTTGCTGCGGCATCACCCATATCTTTGAGGTGGTGACGCTTTGGCGGCCGGTGTACTGGGTCAGCGGGGGGATGAAGGCCGTCACCGCCGCGATCTCATTGACAACCTTCTTTGTGCTCATCCGCCTTGCGCCTTCGATCGAAGCTCTGCCCAGCGCGAAGCATCTGGAGATCGCCAATCAGCGGCTGAATAACGTGCTCGAAAGCATGACCGCCTGCGTCTTCGCCGTCGACCACGAGTGGAAGATGATCTACCTGAACGGCAACGCAAAGCAGCGCCTGAAGATGACAGGCGACGTCTTGGGCAAGACGATGTTCGAGGCGTTTCCCGGTCAAAGGCCGGATACGATCGCTCTCTTGCGCGAGACCATGCAGAGCCGCAAGCCCACGGAGTTCGAGTCCTTCTACGAGCCGCTCGATCTTTATACGACGGTGAACGCGTCGCCCTGGGGAGAAGGAGGCATGACGGTCTTCTTCAACGACATCTCAGAGCAGAAGAAGCTTCAGCGAGAGCTCGACAGCGAACGCGAGATGCGGGAGCGCCGGATCGAAGCGCTCGCCCACATGGCCGGCGGCCTAGCGCATGAGATCAGCAATCCGTTGGGCATTATCCACGCGCGGGCGAGCGATCTTGCGGAGATGCTTGATGACGGCCGGACGCCTGAACCGGCCCTGGTCGCGGAGTCGTGCGCCAGTATCGTCAAGACGACTGACCGCGCCATCCGCATCCTCTCCGGCCTGCGGCTGTTCGCCCGCGACGGCCATAGCGATCCCTTTGAGCCGGCTTCGATCGCCGATGTGGTCGCACAGGCCGTCGACCTGGTGCAGCAACGTTACGCCACGCACGGCATCACGTTGTCGGTGACGCTGCCGAAGGAGCCGCTTTGGATCACCTGCCGTGAGGTCCAGATCGGCCAGGTACTGCTGAGTCTGCTGAACAATGCGTTCGACGCCATCTGCTCCCTGCAGCCCGCTGCGGTGGATGCCGACCGGCGTTGGGTGAGGCTTGCCGTCGCCGCCACCTCGACACGCGTTACGGTCGACGTGGTCGATGGTGGCCCCGGCGTGCCTTTTGAGCACCGCGCCCATTTGATGAAGCCCTTCTTCACTACCAAGCCGGTCGGTGCGGGCATTGGGATCGGCCTCAACCTGTCGCAGGCCATCGCGCACGACCACGGTGGCAGCCTGTTGCTAGCCTCGGATAGTCCGGACGGACCGACTTGCTTCCGGCTTACCCTTCCCCGAGCCTCGCGGGCCGGAGACAGTGTGGCCGCATGACCCTTGCCGAAGCCAGTATCCTGGTCGTCGACGACGAGCCGGAGCTGCTGGAGATCTTCAGCATCTGGCTGAAGCGCGAGGGCTCGACCGTGCTCTGCGCGCCCAACGGCGATGCCGCCCTGAAGGTGCTCCAGACCACCCGGGTCGACGCTCTGGTCTCCGACATCCGCATGCCGGTGATGGACGGCGTGACGCTGGTCAAGACCCTCTTCGAAGCCAAACAGACGGTGCCGACGACGATCTTCGTCTCGGGGTTCGGCGAGATCAGCCCGCGTCTGCTCTACTCGCTCGGGGTGGAGGCGCTGCTGTCGAAGCCGCTGCCGCGCAACCTGCTCGTTCAAACGCTGAGTCGCAGTCTTCGTCTCCGCGAGGAGCTATGGGCTGAGCCGAGTGCCACGCCCGCGGAGAAGGAGATCGCCGTCAGCTTCCCCAGCCTTTCGAGCGCCCTTGATCAGCGGCAGTTCGCGCTTGGCCGTGGCGGCTGCTGCCTGCAAACGCCAAAGGTCAATCCGGAGAGCCTGATCGACCTGGAGATCCAGTTTTCGCTCGACGCGCTGACGCTCAAGGGGCAAGCTTTTGTACGTTGGTATGACGCGAAGGCACAACGCGCCGGACTGGAGTTCGTTTATCTCGACGCTGGATCGCGCCGTTGGGTAGCCGCGCAACTTGCCGCGTCGGCTCCCCTCAGCTTTATTCCAAGCTGCGAATAGACCTGCCCTATGATCAGTGGCGCGAACGCAGATTCCCTTGCCACTACATCACCGAAGGCGGGTCGATGCCGAGGTAACCCAGGGCGCGCACCATCTCCCGGTGCGCCACGGCCGCGGTCGCCAGCAGCAGGGTGCGGCGCGCCGGGTCGGTCTCGTTCAAGACATGATGCCGATGGTAGAAGTTGTTGAACTGCTGCGCCAACTGGAAGGCGTACTTCGCCAGATATGCCGGTTCGGCCGTCGCGATCGCCTGCTCGATGACGAGCGTCAGCCGGGAGGCTAGCAGCCAGGTCTCCCATAGGCTGCCCCCCTCTTCTTCCAGCGCCGTCAGATCGAGCGACGCGACAGCTGCCAGCGACTCCTCCGCGGTCGTTCCCGCCTTACGGAAGATGTTCGCCGCGCGGACGATGGCGTACTGCACGTACGGGCCGGTCTCGCCCTCGAAGCTGAGCGCATCCTTGAAGTCGAACGCGATCACCGTATTGCGCGTAAACCGAAGCATGAAGTAGCGCAGCGCGCCGACCGCGATCTGTGTCGAGATCGTTGTCCGCTCGCTCTCGTCGAGTTCTGGATGCCGCGCGTCGACTTCCATCTGCGCCGCCGCGATCAGCAGGTCGAGCAGATCGTCCGCCTTGACGCCAAAGCCTTTGCGCCCGCTCACTTCGATGTACGGCCGCGCCTGGTCTTCTTCCGAAATCGGGTAGCCCAGCTCCAGGGCGCAGCGAGGCGTCAGCGCCACCATCTCGTAGCTGAAGTGCGTGTAGCGGTCCGCCAGGTCCGTGTACCCCATACCGCGCAGGGCTTCGATTACGTTGCTCTGCGGATCGTTCTGCCGCGAGTCAATTACGTTGTAGATCGCGTCGGCCTTACCGAAGACCGGATGCTCGGCCACGCCCTCGGTCGCTGTTGAAATCCAGCAGGTCCGGTGCGCATCGACAGCCCGTGGATAGGTATAGAACGGCTTGTAGCCGAAGTCCTTTCCGGGCAGCAGACCGAACTTCCACAGGTGGTAGGCGATGTCCTTGCCGACATAGGTCACGGTGCCGTTCGAGCGCACGATGACTTTGGCGTCCTCATCAGGCAGGCTGGAATCGGCCTCGGCGATGGCTTGCGCCGATCCTGCGCGGCTCATCACGTAGCAACCTTTGTTCTTGCCCGCGGTTTCAAGGTAGAGCACGCCTTTCTCCAACATCAGCGCGCGGGCCGCCTCCCAGAAGTGCAAGGTCAGGATCTCGCTCTCGCGCGGGAGAAAATCGTACTCGATGCCGAGCCGCTCCATCGTCTGCAGATGCCGGTAGAGCACGGCGGTCGAGATCAGATCGGCGATTGCCGCCGTATCGTTGCCGCCTTCTTCGAGCGCATGGAGCGTGTCGAGCCGCAGCTGCTTGCGCACCGCCGCCTTCGCGGGGTCGGCGGTGTACCACTGCGCGACGCGCGCATAGAGGTCCCAGCAGTAGAAGTCGATCCGCTGGTTGGTCTCGATCAGCTCCGTCAGCATCTCGCGCGTGCTGTCGAGCGTCTTGCCTTCTAAATGCACAAGTCCTACGACGACATCCGCCACCTGCACGCCGGTATTGTCGATGTAATTCTGAACGCCTACCTCCCATCCGTGCTTGTACGCGTCCGGTCGGAGCAGCCGCTGGAAGGTATCGCCCAAGATGGCGTTCCGCAGATGCCCAATGTGCGCTGCCTTGTTCGGATTGATGCTTGTGTGCTCAATCAGTCGGAAGCCCGGCCCGCCGATCTCCGCGTGCTCGTCTGCCGCGATGCGCCGCACCGCCGCGGCGCGGTCGAGATGGATGTTCAGATACCCCGCGCCCGCGACCTCCACCCGCGCCACGCCCTCCGGCAGCTTCTCGACTAGAGCTCCCGCCAGCTCGTCCGCAATCACACGGGGAGCCTTCCGCAGCCGCTTGGCCAGCTCGAAGGCTACCGGCAAGGCCAGTTCTCCCAGCGCGAGATTCGGCGGCTGCTCTACCGCGAGCTGCGGGAGCGAGACGTCGTACTTTTCGTTCAAGATGGCTTCGACCCGCGCCACCACCCGTTGCTGCATCGTGCGATACATGGGTGCTCTCTTTCGCCGCTACGGTGTACGACCTACGGCATCTCCACCGGGAGCGTACCGATCTCAGATAGCAACGTCTTATGGTTCTGCACCTTGAAGCGATGGAGCAGAAAGATCACGCCGCCCGCGCCTGTGACTGACAAGAGCAGCCACGCGTGAAGCACCAGCCCGAACATCGCCGCTGGTCCATCCAAAGCGCCGTGGCTGACCAATGAAGCCTTGGCGGCCATCTCAAAGGTGCCGATTGCGCCGGGCGAGCTTGGAATCAGATACGAGAGGTTTGTCGCGGAGACTGCCTGCCAGGGCCCGATCGCGTCCGTTACCAGCCCCAGCAGCTTCGCGGCAGAGACGAAGATCATCCCCTCGCAGAACCAGATGACCGCCGTGTACACCAGCAGCTGGAGCGATCCGGCGATGCCGATCTGCCGGATGCAGTCGAGGGCCAGAAACACCCAATGATCGAGCTTGGCGACGATCGGCTTCTGCGGCAGTTTGGCAAACAGCGCCCGCACGGGCTCAATCAGCAGCCGCGCGCCAAAGACCAGCACCAGCAGGCCAACCAGCGAGATGCCAAGCGTGATCTCCGCTAGCAGCCGGAAGTGCGGACTGACCCCTGCGCCCATGGTGGACACAAACAGCAGCACCAGCACAAAAATGTCCAGCAGCTTTTCAAGGATCACCGTGCTCAGGATGACGGACGGCGACGCGCCGAGATCGCTCGCGTAAGTGAATACCCGCATGATGTCGCCGATGCGTAGCGGCAGGATATTGTTGGCCGCCAGCGAGGTCATCAGCACGCGCGCGCAGACGCCGAAGCCCGCGCCGGTTGGCCGCATCATCCGCGTCCAGCGCACACAGCGGAGTGTATAGCTGGCCAGGGTAAACGCGAGCACGCCCAGCACCCACGCTGGCGCGACCAGACGCACGGCCATGATCTGCGCGAATGAGATGCCTTTGAAGGTGTACCAAAGAAAGAAAGCGCTGATCAGCAGGCCGGGGACCGTCTTCAGCAGATTGCGCTGCTTGCTGGGCGTCGGCACCACGTCGGCCTCGGCCGCGGCGAAGTTGCTCATGCGAACGCTCCGGCAGTCTGTAGCCCACGCAGACTCTGTTGCTCTCCATACGGAAACATATACGTTCGATTGTACCGTCGCGCCCGTATGCTGGAAGACTGAGGACCCCGATCATTCACCCTTCATCACGGTTCGGAACGGAAACGAACCGCGTCTCCTCTCTCGTCCTCGTCAGCGCGCTCACCCTTCTGACGTTCGCTATCCACGGCTATCACCCGTATAGCGAAGATGGTGGTCTGTACATCGCGGGCATCAAGCGGCTGCTCCATCCGGAGCTCTACGCCGCGAGCGCCGCGTTCGTCGAAGCGCCTCTTCACTTTTTCTTCTTTGCTCCCACGGTTGCCGCGCTTGTCCGCGTCTCGCACCTTAGCCTGCCCTACGTTCTCCTTCTTATTCACTTCGGAAGCCTGTGGGCGACGCTCTTTGCCTTTTGGCTGATCGCTGAGCGGACTTTGTTCACTCGCCATGCCCGCTTGGGCGCGGTCTTTCTTTTCGCGTTATGCCTCACTCTTCCGGTCGCTGGAACCTCGCTGATCCTGATGGACCCCTACGTCACGGCGCGCAGTGTCTCGCTCCCCTGCACCCTTTTCGCGCTCGCAGGCACCTTTATCCTGATGCGCGGACCGGATCGCTGGCGCGGCGGTCTGCTCACCGGCGCTTCGCTGCTTCTGGCCGCAGTCATGCATCCCCTGATGGCGGGGTATGCATTTGGGGCTACCCTGCTCCTGGCCGCACTGCTCTCTTCACGGCGAGGCGTCCGCCGCTGGGGCACCCTCGCCCTTTGCCTCGCAGCTATCTCCGCCGCGGCGATTGTCCAACTCACCGCGCAGCCGGAGTCTGCCGCGTATCTGCCGATTGCGCTGTCCCGCTACTACTGGTTCCTTTCGCGCTGGCAGTGGTACGAACTGGTGGGCTTGGCCGCTCCCCTTGCCATCCTGACTTCATATGCGCTCCGCAAGGGTCCAGCAAGACCCTTCGCCCGCATGGCGGTCGCCGCTGGTTCTACCGGCATACTGATCGCTCTACTCTTCGCGCACGTCGGCGCACGGACCCACCTAGTCGCCCGATTACAGCCGCTCCGCTCCTTCCAGCCCATCTATATCGCCATGATCCTGGTGCTCGGCGGCTTGCTGGGGGAGCACGTTCTCCGTGGACACCTCTGGCGCTGGGCTGCCGCCGCGGTCCTGCTCGGAGGGATCTTTTTCAGCGTCCAGCGAGCGACGTATCCCGCCTCCGCGCACATCGAGTGGCCCGGCGCGACTCCCTCCAATCTCTACGAGCAAGCCTTCATCTGGATCAGCCAGAACACGCCGGTTGACGCTCTCTTCGCGCTCGACCCGCACTACATCTTCGCACCTGGCGAAGACGCGCAGGGCTTCCGCGCCCTGGCCGAGCGCAGCGTTCTGCCCGACTACTCCAAGGACGGCGGCGAAGCTGCTAATTTCCCGTTCCTCACCGATGCCTGGACCGCAGCCCAGTCAGCCCAGGCCGGCCTCAATCAACGCACGGACGGGGAGCGTCTCGCCGCCTTGCGCCCCCTCAACGTCACCTGGATCGTTCTTCAACAGGACGCCAAAACCGGCTTTGATTGCCCCTTCCGGAATGCCGCCGTGGCGGTCTGCCGCCTGCCCTGACGTGGTAACCTGAAGGTGGCTGGAGAGCGTAGCTCAGTTGGTAGAGCATCGCCCTTTTAAGGCGTTGGTCCTGGGTTCGAACCCCAGCGCTCTCACCACCTCCCCAAAGCAATACATAAGCCTCTGGCCCTGCCGCCACAAGCGCATCACGTTAAGTGTCTGTGCCCGCTAAGGCTGCCCGCCAAGACCCTCTGCTGCAGACACCCTCTCGTCGTAATGTGCTATACGTGCAGACACGCGGATGCGCGATCATGGAAACGGCTTCACTCGTTCCAGATCGTTCCATCCACAAGGAGTAGGTTTTGTACGCCAACGTCTCTTCGCTCCGTCGCCTGATCTTGCTTCTGTTCTTGCTGAGTGTCTCTAGCTCAGGATGGGCCCAGGTCAACAGTGCAACGCTCAACGGAACGGTCTTCGACGCGAAAGGCGGTGTACTTCCCGGGGCCATGATCAAATTGCTCAATAACGGCACGGCCTCCCAGCGCCAGGCGATCAGCGATGCCAAGGGATCGTTCTCGTTCCAGGTGCTGCCTCCGGGCACGTACACCGTGCGCGCGGAGCATAGCGGCTTCGCTCTCTTTGAGACCCGGAATATAGCCTTGAACGTCACCGACGTGGTGGCCTTACGGGTGGAGATGAAGGTGGGCGCGGTCAGCGAGAGTGTCGTAGTGAACGCCGAAGAAGGGCTTCTCCGTGCGGACTCGGAGGAGCGCGTTACCGGCTTTGCGCAACAAGAGGTCGAAACCCTGCCGAACCAGGCTCGGGACATCACCGCGCTGATCCGCCTCGGCACCGGCGTGCAGACCATGTTCAGTCCGCGCGGTGGGGCCAATCTCGAGACTCTTTCTATTGCGCAGGCGGGCGGCATCTCCGTCAACGGGGGCCGGGCGAAGGCCGTCTCCACGCAACTCGACTACACCGACACTAACGACTGGGAGTTTGGCGGGATCGCGCTGGGGACGCAGCCGACGCCAGACATGCTGGCCGAGGTGAAGGTGCTTGCCAGCAACTGGACCGCGGAGTATGGCACCAAGTCGAGCGGCGAAGTCGTCGAGGTGACCCGCGGGGGATCGAACGCCCTGCATGGCGCGATCTACGACTACCTGCAGAACGCCGCGCTGAACGCCCGCGACTACTTCGACACCAGCGGCAAGCCGACTCCACTGGTGCAGAACCAGTACGGGTTTGCGCTCGGTGGGCCTTTCCGGCGCAATCGTACGTTTGGCTTCGGCTCCTACGAGCAACGGGAAACGCGCGGATCAAGCAGCGCGTTCCTGGCGACTGTCCCTTCGGCAGCGGCGTTGGCGACGGTCACCGATCCTACGGTCAAGCAGATTCTCGAACTCCTGCCCGCGCCCGCCAGCTTGAACGCGGGAGGACAGACCGGCACGCTCGCGGTGCAGGCGTCGAGCCCTTCGAACAACAAGCGGTTCCTCGTCCGCGTCGATCACACGCTGAACAGCCGCCACACGCTGACGGCGCGGTACTACCAGGGAACGGGATCGTCGTTCAACCGGACGTCGAACTCGTTGCCTAACTTCGACGCCACCTTCAGTCCCAAGGGTAGCAACGCCTTGCTGGGCGACACCTACGTGATCGATCCGAAGACGGTAAACGACGCCCGCATCGCGTATGGGCGGTCGAGCGCTTTGTTTAAGCCGCAAGATCCCACCACCCCTCGGTTTTCGGTCACTGGGCTGGTTGGCTTCGGCACCGTTCCCTACTGGCCGCAAGGCAGAACGTTCGACGTCTACCAGGCAAACGACGTGATCACGCGAACACTCGGGCGGCACACCCTGAAGGCGGGCGCGGACCTGCGCTTTATCCAGGACAATAGCCGCAACGATACGAACGTGCGTGGAACTTACACGTTTGCCAGCACCCCCGCCTTCCTGGCCGGTGCGCCTGCGTCGTACTCGCAGGTCTTCGGGCAGACATACCGAGGCTACCGTACGCAATA
>CAXTUR010000011.1:0-38032 GCA_964247455.1 uncultured Acidobacteriaceae bacterium
CTACTGGCCGCGCATCGCCGAGCAATACCACCTGCCCCTCCAAATCCTCAACCCCAACGTCGACCCCACCTTCCGCTTCATGACCTGCGACTGGGACGGCAAAATACGGATGGACTGCTCCAGCCCCTTCGCAATGGCCTCGCTCATCGCCAACAAAGACCGCTACGACGTGGCTTGGGCCTGCGACACCGACCACGACCGTCACGGCGTGGTTACCCGCTCCGCCGGCCTGCTCAACCCCAACCACTATCTCGCGGTTTGCATCCAGTACCTCTTTACGCACCGGGCTGGATGGAGAGAAAACGTGGGAATAGGCAAAACGCTTGTCTCCTCCAGCATGATCGACCGCGTCGCCCAAGGGCTGCCCCGCCCCATGCTCGAAGTCCCTGTCGGCTTCAAGTGGTTCGTCGATGGTCTGATCGACGGCACCCTCGGCTTCGTCGGCGAAGAGTCAGCGGGGGCCACCTTCCTGCGCACCGACGGCACCGTCTGGACCACCGACAAAGACGGCCTGATCCCAGGCCTGCTCGCCGCCGAGATGACCGCCCGTACCGGCAAAGACCCCGGGGAGCTCTACGCCGAGCTCACCGCCAAGTACGGCTCGCCCGTTTACCAGCGCATCGACGCCGCTGCCACCAAAGACCAAAAAGCCAAGCTAGCCAAGCTCTCCGTGGACCAGGTCACCGCCAAAGAGCTGGCCGGCGATCCGATCACCGCCATTCTGACTGAAGCCCCCGGCAATCACGCTCCCATCGGCGGCCTGAAGGTCTCTACCTCTGAAGGCTGGTTCGCCGCCCGCCCCTCAGGCACGGAAGACGTATACAAAATCTATGCCGAATCGTTTAAAGGGGAAGCGCACCTGAAGCAGATCAAGGAAGAGGCGCAATCGCTGGTGAACGCGGCTATCTCATAATGACTACACCTAAGTACTAAGTTGCTGGTCACTATTGGGTTATGCACAAAATAAGTGCTTTAACGCACCAGGAATGTGTTCATATAGTCCATGGTACGCATCGATATAGAGTGAAGCGTATCCATGACGCTCACTGAAGGAGATGTACCTGATGGCAAGAAGCACTATCGAATTCAACACTGCGGCCGACCGTCAACTCGACTACCTGGCAGAAACTCTGGATATCAAGAGCAAAGCGGAGGTTGTCCGCAATGCGCTTTCCCTCTATGCCTACCTGGTCGATCTGCTACAGAAGAAGCCAAGTCGCGCTCTCGGCATCGTGGACGAAGATCAAGACAATCGTATCGAGAAGATCATCCTTGTGCCTGGCATCTACCATTCGGCTCCGCTTCCGTCCAACCAAGAAGCAGCCGTGGAGACCGTAGCTTCGGCGCGGTAGTGTTTATACTCCAACCTTGTGACTTCGCGCCCCCAAAGAGTACCGCGAGTGGAGCCGCCTCCCTTTCCCGGGGAGATCTCGGATGTGGATAGCCGTTCGCAGAGCCTGCCAACCCCAATGCGCCGCCCCGTACTTGGCCGCTTGGAAAGCTCGGCCACCGAACGCATCCATGACTTTCTTCCGCACTCCGAGCTTGAAGGTACATCCGAAGCGGGAAAGCGGACTCGCTAAGTCATTGGAAAGCGACGACTATGAGCCAAAACGCTCCGCTTCCACCTCCTGAGTCCGTTCCCGTCACCGCAGTTGGCAATCCGGCTCAGGTCAAAGACGCACCCCTCACCGGACGGGACTGGGTCGCTGTTCTGCTCGCCGGAGCCGTTCTGCTCCTGGTGGCCATCATCTCCGCTGTTTTGCTGCTTGACTGGCATGTTCCCGCTCCTGTCCTGCAAAATATCCCGCCTGAGCAGCAGAAGGAAGTCATCGAGCAGTACAAGAATCTTACTGGCGTCCTGGGCGAACGCACCGAGAAGATGTTCGACCTGATGGTCACCAAAGCTTTGCTTCCGCTCTTCGCTACGCTGGTCGGCTTCCTACTGGGCAAGCGGAGCCGGGGAGATTAGTCAGGTGTCTGGGCGCGTTCTCTTAGACTGCAAGTTCCAGGTCGTGTGCGCTGGAGGACGTGAAGCACTCTCGCACGAACTCGGGAGTGATCTCTTCCAGCCGCGCGGGCGACCACCTGGGATTGCGGTCTTTGTCCACAATCGTAGCTCGTACCCCCTCGGTGAAGTCATGCCCTCTCATGCATGATTGCGCCAGCCGAAACTCTTGCCGCAGGCTGGCCGCCAGGTCGTTTGAAGCGCGCCCGTTGCGGAGAGCCGCCAACGTCAGCTTGAGTGAAGTTGGTGACATCTTGCTCAACTCCACCGCCGCCGCCTTGGCTTCCGGCGCAGTATGGTGAACCAAGCGCTCGACGATCTCTTCGACGGTTGTGGCGGAAAAGCACTCCGCGATCCACATCTTCTGTTCCGGGGACATACCTGCCGGAGGCTGCGCTGAGGCGGCACTTAGAATCTCCTGCGTTGCCAGCGCATCCGCGCAACCTTCAAGGTCTTCGATCAGGCGCGGAAGGTTCGCGCTCGCAATCATCGTGTCGGCAAGTTGGAGCGCGATTGCGTCCGCTGCGCCGATCCGGCTGCCGGTCAGCCCCAGATAGGTTCCTATCTCGTCAGGCGTCCGGCCCAACAGATACGTTCCTCCCACATCCGGAACGAAGCCGATCGCGGTCTCGGGCATGGCTAGCTGGGAGCGCTCTGTCACTGCGCGATGCGAGCCGTGGGCCGAGATGCCGATGCCACCTCCCATAACGACGCCATCCATCAGCACGATGTAGGGTTTGGGATAGCGGGAGATCAGGTAATTGAGCTCATACTCCGCGCGGAAGAAGCCGGTTGCCAGCTCGGGCTGACCGGCTAAGACCGCACTGTACATGGCGCGGATGTCCCCGCCAGAACATAGGCCCCGCTCCCCTGCACCGTCAACGAGCACAAACGCCACCGCGTCCGTGCGCGCCCACTCGAGAAGCGCATGGTGCATCGTTTGGACCATCTCGAGCGTCAAGGCGTTCATGGCGCGCGGCCTGTTCAACGTCACCCTGCCGCAGGCGCCAGAGACCCGCACCAGAACATCGCTCATCGCATGAACCTCCGGTCAAACTTGATGCTGTCGCATTATCGTACAAGAAGAGCTTGAATCCGAGCGGCTGCTTCAGTCGAAAACCACGACCTGCCGGATGCCCTCTCCCCGTGCCAGACGGTCGAAGCCTTCATTGATGTCGTGAAGAGCGAGTCGATGGGTGAGCAGCCGATCGACGGGCAGCAGGCCAGCGCGGTAGAGCGCGATGAATCGCGGCAGATCGCGCGAGGGCACTGCCGAGCCCATGTAGGAGCCCTTCAACGTTCGTTCTTCGGCCACCAGGCTGACGGCTGGAATGCTCAAGCGCTTGTCCGGCGCGGGCAGCCCCACACTCACCGTCGTGCCGCCGCGCCGTGTTGCGTCATAAGCCTGCGCCAGAACGGCCTCGTTGCCCACAGATTCGATCGCAACATGGACGCCGCCGCCGGTCAGCTCCCGCAAGGTCAGCACTAAGGAGCTGGACCGCGCGTCCAGAGCATGATCAGCTCCCAGGGTAAGCGCAAGGGCCAAGCGCTCCTTGTTTACATCCACCGCCACGACTGGCGACGCTCCCGCGCAGCGCGCTCCCAGCATCGCCGCAAGGCCGACGCCCCCCAGACCGAAGATGGCCACGCTCTCACCCGGCGCAACCCGCGCTGTGTTGACCACTGCGCCGACGCCGGTAAGCACCGCGCACCCAAACAGCGCGGCAATCTCAGGCGGAAGGTCCTTGTCGATCTTCACCACGGAGCGGACCGAGGCCACAACATACTCCGCGAACGCCGACACTCCGAGATGGTGGCGCAATGCTTGTCCTGCGCTGTCGGTCCAGCGCTTGCCGCCGCCGAGCAGATCTCCCGCGCTGTTGGCCGCCGCACCTGGTTGGCAGAGTGCCGGACGGCCGGTCGCGCAAGGTTCGCAGTGACCACAGGCCGGGACAAATGCGAACACGACTCGATCGCCCACGCTGAGCCCGTCGACATCCGCGCCAAGTTCTACGATCTCACCGCAGGCTTCGTGACCGAGCACCATCGGCAGCGGTCTTGGCCGCGATCCGTCTATGACGGATAGGTCCGAGTGGCAAAGTCCCGCTGCAAGGATTCGCACCAGCACCTCTCCGCGACGCGGCGGAGATAGCTCCACGTCCTCGATCACAACCGGCCGCGACTCCCCATACGGCCTTTGCCGTCCGCTCTCACGCAGCACCGCCGCTCGTACCTTCATGATTTCACCACCACATGGATCGCCTCAAGCGCCGCCCGCATGCCTGGCGTCAGCGGCGACGCTCGCCGGGTCGCACGGTCCACAAATACATGCACAAACCATCCCTCGGCGGCCGCCGTGGTTTGTCCCGCGCGAAAGAGACCAAGGCCATAACGGACGCTGCTGGTTCCCACGTGGTCCACGCGCAGACCGCACTCGGCGGTTTCTGGAAATGACAGCTCTGCAAGGAACTTGCAATGTGATTCCGCACAAATGCCTATCTGCGGACCGAAATGGATGTCGAGACCGCCGCATGCGATTAGGTACGAATTAATGGCGGAGTCGAAGAAGCTGTAGTATTCGATGTTATTGACGTGTCCATAGATGTCGTTGTCCCGCCATCTGGTTGGAATGGACACAAAGTGCCTGTACTCGCCGCGTTCCGCCATACGATCTTTCCTCGGACTGATTATGTCTGCTCCATGCTAAGCTAGCAGCCCATGAACCCTAACGCCGCCGAACGCACGCCGATCCCCCGCGACAAGCAAGACGACTATACCCTGGAAGCCGCTGCCGCACGGCGCGCTTTCGTGGAAGAACGCACCGGAGCCGTGCTCGAACATGTAGCCAAATACTCGTTTTCACCCGCGCTGTTGCCTGGCAATATCGAGAACTTTACCGGCGTCGCGCAGGTCCCGCTCGGGCTTGCCGGTCCTCTCCGCGTCGTTGGCGAGCATGCGCGCGGCGACTTTTACATTCCGATGGCAACCACTGAAGGCACTCTGGTTGCAAGCTACAACCGCGGAATGCGCCTGTTGACAGAGTGCGGTGGCGTAACCGCTACGGTCGCCAAACACAGTATGCAGCGTTCCCCTGTCTTTGAGCTGCACGACGCCCTTGAAGCGCGCACGCTGGGTGAGTGGTTGCAAGCGCACCTCGACGGGATACGCGGCGCCGCCGAGTCTACAACCTCCGTCGGCAAGCTCATCGAGCTGCGCACTTACATCGTGGGTCGTCTGCTGTACGTTCGCTTCAACTACACGACGGGCGACGCGGCTGGCCAGAATATGGTCGGCAAGGCCACGCTTGCAGCCTGCCTCTGGGTCCAGACGAACCATCCGGACCGTCCTCACTTCATCCTCTCCGGCAACATCGACACCGACAAGAAGCACTCCCAGATGAACACCATCGAGACCCGCGGGAAGCGCGTCGTCGCCGAGATTACCGTATCGAACGAGATCCTCAAGCGCATCATGGGTGTCGACGCGGAGACGCTTTTCCGGGTTCGGCAGGTCTCGCAGGTGGGGGCCTTCATGGCGGGGTCGTCGAACAATGGAGCGCACTCGGCGAACGGCTTGACCGCGCTCTTTATCGCCACCGGACAGGATGTCGCGAATGTCGCTGAGTCGCAGGCGGCGATCGTCTATGCGCAGCTGCTCGATCACGGCGATTACTACTGGTCCATCACCCTTCCCTCGTTGATTGTGGCAACCTATGGCGGAGGCACCGGCTTGGCAACGCAGCGAGAGTGCCTAAACCTGCTGGGCTGCTACGGCGCGGGGCAGGCGAACAAGTTTGCAGAGATTTGCGCGGCGACGGTCCTGGCTGGCGAAATCTCTTTGAGCAGCGCGATCGTGCGCGGCGACTGGGTCTCCAGCCATGACCGGCTGGGTCGAAACCGCCCTTAACACAACTCAGGAAAGCTCCTATGCGACTCACGGCAACGTTGGCTCCGTTGGTTGGCTTTGCGTCGTGAGAGCTAGTCTTGACTAGAGTCTCAAGTTTGGACTAGATTAAGGCGGCTGGCGAAAGGGCTGATATGTCATTGCTCCAAGTGGAAGAAAGCGCAGTGGAAGTGCAGGCCGAAGCTGGCGGTCAAGCGGCTATCAGCCAGATGCAGAAGGCCTTTGAGGCTCAACGCAACGCCTTCGCCTTAGACCGGAACCCCAGTCTCGCTGTACGTCGCGAACGCCTGGAGCGCATCAGCACCATGATGACGGAGAACCGCGACCGCATCTATCAGGCGCTCAAGTCCGACTTCGGCGCACATCCCGACCCGGCAGCCGAGGTGCTTGAAGTTCATGCCGTAACGGCTAGAGTCGACTATGCGCTCGCACATCTTGAACAATGGATGCGCCCCGTGCCACACGAGGTAGACGCCCCTTACGCGAGCGTTCTGCGCGCCTTTATCAAAAGCCAGCCCAAGGGCGTTGTCGGCAACATCATTCCATGGAACTTCCCGTTTGAGATCGGCATCGGCCCGATGGTCGATATGTTTGCGGCCGGCAATCGCGTGATGCTCAAGCCATCGGAGTTCACTCCCGCAAGCTCCCAGCTGATGCGGGAGATGGTCGCGGCAAACTTCCCTGAGGACGTCGCCTACGTCGCAGTCGGCGGGCTGGACTTGGCAAAGGCGTTTACGGCGCTGCCTTTGAATCATCTGCTCTACACCGGGAGTTCCAACGTTGGCCGCCAGGTGATGCTGGCAGCGGCGCAGAACCTTACTCCTGTAACGCTTGAGCTGGGTGGCAAATGCCCCGCCGTGCTGCTGCCGGGTAGCGTCACGCCCGATACGATTGGCGGCATCCTCGGCGTCAAGATGATCAAGAACGGGCAGATGTGCGTGTCGGTCGATCATTGCTTTGTTCCCCGCGCCGAACTCGATGCCTTTGCCCAGATCGCGGCTGGGTTCATGGAGCAGGCCGCGCCCGATTATGCGAGTTCCGGCGCGTGCACCGGAATCATCTCCGATCGGCATCTCGAGCGCATGAGTGACCTGCTGCATAATGCCGAAACCGCCGGTGCACGCATCGTTACCCTTGAAAAGGCGGGCAAGGTTGACCCGCAAACGCGCACCATGCCCCTAACGCTTATCCTCGATCCCGCCCCAAGCCTCCGCGTCATGCAGGAGGAAATTTTTGGTCCTCTCCTGCCAGTGCTGCCGTACGACGACCTCGACGAGGTCATCGTGCGCATCAACCACGGCGACAACCCCCTTGGCATCTATGTGTACGGTGACGACCTTCCGGCTATCGACCGCATCTTTGCAGAGACTGTGTCGGGCGGAGGAGCGGTCAACGCGTGTGCGATCCAGGCTGGCCTCAAGTCCTTGGCCTTTGGCGGCGTCGGAATGAGCGGCATGGGCCGCCACCACGGCGAAGCTGGCTTCCGCGAGTTCTCGAACCAGCGAGGCATGGTCGTACGCGGTGAGGGCGCACACTTCGATGAGTTCGTCTCGCCCTTGCAGAATCCCGCCGAGCTTGTAGGACAGGTACCAAGCGGCTAAACCTGCAAAGGCCACAAAGATGGAAGTAGAACTTTAACGAGCTCTGCTTCCAGTCTCGTTTCTCGCCCTCTACTTTGCTGCTAGCCGCCCCAGCACTTCAGTCCGGAATCCAGCCAGCCGTCCTCCGTCGACGATGATCGTCTGACCGGTAATGTATCTGCTTTGATCGCTGACTAGGAAGTGGTACACCCCTACCAAATCGTCGATCTGCGCGATACGGCCGAGCGCGGAAAGATTTTTGGCGAGCGCGTTGAGGAAGTGTTCCGGAGGCAGCATGGGCGTCTTCACTGGCCCGGGAGCCACTGCGTTACAGCGTATTCCACGCATTCCGAGTTCCACTGCCGTCGTCTTGGTCAGGCTGATCGTGGCCGCTTTGGTGGCGCTGTAGTCGAAGAATCCCTCGTTCTGCTGCAACCCGGCCACGGACGCCGTCGTCACGATGGAGCCGCCGTCTTTGACATGGGCCGGACCGTACTTCAGGATGTAGTACGTGCCGTAAAGGTTCAGGTTCACCACTCCGTCCAGCACCTCTTCATCGGAGTCCGTCAGGTGTTTGCCGTTACCGGGTTTGCCGGCGTTGTGGATGATGGCATCGAGTACACCCACTGCCGCCTCCGCCTGCTTGAAGGCCTCGATGACCTCGTCACGCAAGGTCACGTCTACCCGGAGGAAGACCGCACCGGCATCCAGTGCCGCTTGCGGAGGCGCGTTCAGATCGGCGATGACGACGCGCGCGCCCTCCTGAAGGCAGCGCTCGCTGGTTCCCAGTCCGATGCCCGAGGCCCCGCCGGTGATGAAGATCGATTTATCTTTGAGGCTGAAGGGGTTCATCGTTTCCACGCTGATGCTCCGCTGTACCACTGTTCGTTGAAGGTGCGTTAGTAGTTAGGCAAGCCGGAGAAGGCGGTGACGGGCGGCATGGCATTTGGGTCGGCGAGCACGTCGATCACGACAGATCCTTCGGCCGCTAGAGCTTCTTTGATCGCCGCGGCGATCTCCGCGGGCCGCTCCAGGCGAATGCCTTTCACGCCACAAGCCTCGGCAATGGCCGCGTGGTCCACTGGGCAGAAGTCACAGACATTCGAGTGCCGCCCCAGACCGGCGTCTTCCGCATGTTTTTGGTAACCCAGGATGCCGTTGTTCATTACTGCAATGACCACCTTGATGCCGTGGCGCCGCGTCGTCTCAAGCTCCGACCACACATGTGCGAAACCGCCGTCCCCGACGACGCAGAAGACCGGACGTTCGGGATTGCCAAGCCGCGCCCCCATCGCAAGCGGGAAGCCCCAGCCAAGCCCGGCCTGGCCGCGCGGCGTGATGAAGCGGCGGTTGAACTTGGCGGTAAGATAGTTGGCGATCCAGATGGAGGAGAAGCTGGCGTCGGCCACCACGATGTGGTCGTCCGCGAGCTGCTTTTCGAGTTCCGCCATGAAGCGCTCGGGCCGGATTGGCGCTTTGTCTGACTGCGTCACCTCAGCGATCTCTTCCTGGTGCCGCGCTCTCGAGTCGGCGATCGTCTGCTCTATGCCGACACGAGCGACCTTGCGCTTGCTCAGGTCCTGCGCGGCCAGTACGTCGGTTAGCGCGGCCAACGTTAGCTTTGCGTCTCCGTTCAGACGCACCGCCTCGTAGTTTCTGCCGATCTCCATCGGGTCGATGTCGAGGTGGATGTAGGTTGCGTCGTTCGGTAGCAGCTTCCAATTATCGGTGCCGTTCTGGTTGGTTCGGTTGCCGATCAGCAGAATCACATCCGCGTCCGTCACCATGGGCTTTACGAACTTCGCCATGCCGCGCGTCGCCATGTAGTAGCCGATCACTCCCATCGAGAGCGGATGCGTCTCATCCACGCTTCCCTTGCCCATGGTGCTGGTCGCGACCGGAAGGTGTGCCTGCTCCTGCAAAGCTCGCAGTTTAACCTGCGCGCCTGAGCCGATCACGCCTCCGCCCGCGTAGATCATCGGCGCTTTGGCATTCGCCAGCAGCTCCGCCGCGTGAGCGATGCGACTTGGCTCCGGCTGAGTCCGGTCGAGCGGGAAGCGTCCCAGCGACATCCTGCGCGGCGCGACTGGCCGCTCCTCAGGCTGCGCCAGCAACTCCATCGAGACGAGCAGCACTGCCGGACCGGGTCTTCCGCTTGCCGCCGCCGTGAATGCCATGTCGACATAGTCCTCGATGCGATCGGCAGTCGTGACACGCCGAATCCACTTTGAGACGCCCTTAAACAGCTCTACCTGGTCAAGCTCTTGGAAGGCGTTTCGGTCCTGCGTACTCGGACCCACATCCTGCACCAGCGCGACAAGAGGCGTCGACGCGGACAGACACTCCCCCAGGCCTGCAACCAGTAGCGTAGCCGCGGGTCCGTTCTGCGCCGTGACGACGGGCACCTTTCCCGTCACGCGCGCGTAGCCATCGGCCATGTAGGTGCCCGCGTTTTCCTGCCGGTAGCCGATCTGCTTGATCCCGAGATCATCGGCGGCAAGGGTCAAGGCGGGCGGATTGCTCTGCCCGAAGAGGTACTCGACGCCATGACGTTTCAGCGCGTACGCGAACCGTTGTGGCGGCCGCATCGACAATGTTGCTTCGCTCATCACTCCAACCTTCCCACGTCTCTACGCGTGCCGTGCTCTACGAACACTTCGCAACCACTATGGCTTAATCAACACCTTGCAATGGTCATTGGGTTTGCCCAGCATCGCGAATGCCGCCGAAGCATCATCGAGGTTGACCGTATCCGTCACCAGGCCGTCAACCGATATGCGCCGGGAGGTCATCATGCGCTGCACGAAGTGAAAGTCGGGCGGCAGGTAGGCAAACGGAAAGGTAATACGTAGGCGCTTCAAAGCGGCCGACACCACGGTAAAGTTCTCAGGCTGCATACCCGTGCCGACCATTACGAGTTGCGTGTGCGACGGTGCCATGGCGATCAGTTGCGCGATCATGGGACGGCCGACGCACTCGAAGATCGCTTTGGGCTTCCGTCCGGTTCTGCGCTCAAACTCGGCCACGGGGTCGGCGTGCTGCGAAGCATCGATGACGAGGTCGAAGCCCATGCTGTCCGCCCTTGCCAGGCGCGCTGGGACCATCTCACTGATCCCGATATCGCCCGCCCCAAAGAACTGTGCCCACTTGGCAACCGCCAGCCCAATCACACCGGCACCGATGATCAGGACACTACCGCCCGCCTCGACAGCCGCCGTTCGCCAGGCGTTCAGGCCCACTGCCATTGGTTCGATGGTAGCGGCCTCTTCGTCTGAGATGACGTTGGAGATCTTCACGGCCAGCCCAGCCATGCAGGTGGAAAACTCCGCAAAAGCACCCGGCATCCTCGCGTCGAAGCCTTGCGCGATAATCTGGCTGCATTGCGCGAACATGCCCGCACGGCACTCCGGACAAGCCCCGCATGGTCGCGCTGGAACGGCCGTCAAGCGATCCCCGACCTGCCAACCATCCACTCCCGCCCCTACTTCCACCACCTCGCCGGAGTATTCATGTCCAAGTACGCTGCCCGCCTGTAAAAAACCCGGCACCTCCGCAGCATGGAGATCGGACCCGCAGATGCCGCAGGCCTTGACCTTGAAAACCAACCCGCCAGGCGAGGCATTCGGCTTCGCGATGTCCGCGACCTGCAAGGGCCTTCCGATCTCAATGAATTGCAACGCTTTCATGTCCATCCCTTTCACCGTGCGGTGCCCGTTCTTTTCTAGTGCCGATTAGAATCCGCTCGATGGCTAACGGTCAAGCCCGGCGAATCCGAAGACTTCAATGGCGTTCATCAATCGGTCTACGGTCAACCCGTTGCCGTTCGGAACCCACTTTCCCAGCCAGATCAACATCCCCAGCAGCAACTCCACGACCAGCTCCGGCTCACAGTCAACAATAGACTCGTCGGCCATGCCTTCTTCGAGGAACTTCTTCAGGATCCCTTTCAGCCGATCGATCCACTGCCGGATTGCCTTACGCTGCACGGTGTCGAGATAGGAATAGTCCCCCAGGTAGAGCAGCGCGCCGTTCTCCTTGGAGTCCACCAGCATGCTCCGGATAAACCGCCGCAGCTTCTCCTCCCCCGGCCCGCCCGCTTTGTCCGACGCTTCCAGCAGCTTTTGGGCACGCCCCAGTGAGCTGCGGTGGCAAGCGTACGCCAAGGTTCGCTTATCGTGGAAGTAGTGGTAAAGCGTGGCATCTCGAAGATCGAGCGCGGCCGCTATCGAAACCATCGTAGCCTGGGCGTAGCTCTTCGCGTTGATCGTCTCGATGGCCGCACGGATGATCTCAGTCCGGCGCTTGTCGGATTTGCGGCTATTGGTGACCGCCTTGCGCGGCTTGGAGGGAGTGTTTGCCAAGGGTTTTGGGTGCTTGCCTCCCAGCAAGCCTGCCACGCCAGTAGCATTCTGGCATATCTAGTGCACATTAGTAAAACTAGTGTTGACTAGAGTATCGAAGGTGGACTAGATTCGCCACGCTGGGTTGTTTCATCGGCGGAAGCATAAGTTCCCACTGAAGCTCCTATCGAAGCGAGGTAACCGCGCGGCGGTTGAGCGACAAAGCACGGTAACGCGAGGCCGACGTTAAAAGAGCGTAGATTACCAATTAGTTCGAGGATGGAACCCATGAAATTGAAACAATCTGTTTTGAGGCTCGCAGCAAAGACCATCCAGGGCGTGACCCAAGCGCACCTTTCAGGCAGCTTCTCCCGGTCGCTCTTCCTTCGTTCCGTTGCAGCCCTCGCTCTAACCTGCTCCGCTTTGGGGCAGGCCGGCTCGTCCACCGGGACCATTCGAGGAACAGTCACCGACTCACAAGGTGCTGTCGTGCCAAACGCGAACGTGATCATCAAGAACACCGCGACAGGCACCACCCGTAATGTGGCCACGTTGCCCGAAGGAACCTACCAGGCGGTTTCGCTCAATCCGGGGACCTACAGTGTGCAGGTGGTCGCCACGGGATTCGACAAGCTGGTTGCTGACGAGGTCGTCGTGACGGTAGGGGAGACCGTCGTGTACGACGCCCATTTGAAGGTAGGCGGCGGCACGACCGTGGTCGAGGTCAGCGGCAATTCGGCGCCTCTCATCGATGCGGCCCAATCTCAGCAAGCCAACACCATCGACAACCGCCAGGAGGTCAACCTCCCCAACATCTCTCGCAACTACGCACAGACCATCTACACGCTGCCGGGCGTGGTGGATTCGACCGCTCCTTCCGTGCAGGATTCGGCGATCGGCACGGGATACCAGTCTTCCGGTTTCTCCTTCGGCGGGGGCAATGGACGCTCCAACCTGTTCACCATCGACGGCGGTGAGAACGACTTCGGCTCCGGCGCACAGCGCGTGCCCCACGTTCCGCAGGACTCCGTCCAGGAGTTTCAGGTCAACCGCAATGGAGAAAACGCGGAGTTCGGCTTTACCGTTGGCTCGGCGATCAACGTGGTCACGAAGAGCGGCACCAACAAGTATCACGGTAGCGCTTTCGGCTACTTCCACGATCAGAGGACGGACGCAGAGAACTACTTCAACAGCTTCGGACCGACCGCCGACACGAAACCATTTGAGCAGAGCGCCATCTTCGGCGGCTCACTGGGCGGCTTCATGAAGAAAGACAAACTCTTCTTCTTTACGTCGTATGAGCGTCAGAAGCTCGACAGCAATGTGACCACGAACCTGATTGGCACTGCAGCCGCACAGGGTGTCAGTGGGCAGACGAACGGCTTCGCCGGTGGCGCGTGCCCAGCGCCTGTCACGCAGGCTTGCTACCTTACGCAACTCAGAACGTTCGTTCCCGCTCTGGCCCCGTTCACGGTCGCCCCCTTCTTTTCGCCGATCAACGACCCTATCTACCGGGCACTTGTCTCAGCCAACAGCGGCACCTTCGACGGCAATGCGGACAACTTCGCGGTGCAGGCGGCTCCGAATCAAGACGGTCGCTACAACAACTGGGTTACGCGCCTTGACTATCAGCCCAACGAGACCAACTCTTTCTCACTACGCTTCTCGCTCTCTCGCGAGAGCAACCAGGTCATCGGGCCTGGCGGTGTCCCTCGCTTCACCTCGGTCCTCCAGACCAATCGCGACTACACCATCACGACGAACTGGAACCACATCTTCAATCCCAACCTCGTCAACACCGTACGTGTGCAGGTTGTACCGGACGACACCACGGACAACGTGGCTCCTCATCCCGGCGGAACTGAGTTCGATCTTGGAAGCCTTGGTCCGGTAGGCACCATCTTCGACTTCCCCTATAACCAGAAGCAGAACCGCTACCAGTTCGATGACGACCTGACCCTCACCCGCGGTTCGCACAACCTGAAGTTTGGCATGTCGTACCGGCCAGTTCAGTACAACATCTTCCAGGCCTTCCTCTTCGGCGGTCAATACCAATACTTCGATGGTGCCGTGTCGATCCTCAACCTGCTTCCGGCCGCGACACAGGCTGCTCTGGCACCGCTCAACCAGCTTCTCGGCTATCCTGCCGGTGGCCCTCCGTCGACCAATTTGAGTGGCTCTCAACTCTACGTCGTCGGCCTTCCTTTATCTGTCTTGCAGGGCGGCGGCAATGGGCAGTACAACGCGACCACCAACGCGGCGGGCATCTACGCGCAGGATTCCTGGAAGGCGCGTAAGAACCTTACGCTCAACTACGGCGTCCGCTACGATATCGATCCCCAACCGAACGGCTACCCCACTACGAACCGAGTTTCACCCCGTCTCGGCTTAGCGTACGATCCGTTTGGCCAAGGCAAGACCATCGTGCGCGCCAGTGGCGGCCTCTTTACGGCACCCGTGCCGTTCATCGTTCCCTTCACCTCCACCGAGCTTGGCGGGAACACGAACCAAATCTTCGCTTCCGCTGTTACAGCTCCGAGCCAGATCGGGCAACTGAGCGCCATTGGGCAGACAGAGCGCAGTCTCGCCACCCCAGCAAATCCCAATCCAGCCTTGACGCTGGCGCAGTTCGGCGCGCTCGGCGGCCAGACATCCAATCCCGGGAACGCTTTCTTCTCCCTCGATCCCAACTTCAAGGCTCTCTACTCCATCCAGGCCGGTGCCAGTGTCGAGCAGGAGCTTGCGCCGAATCTGTCCTTTGAGCTCGGTTACCTGCTCTATCGCGGTATCCACATCCAGCAGATCCAAGAGGCAAACTACCAGCAGAATACCGCCGTCGCCGTTGATCCCTACGTCGGGCCTCAGTATGTCCCTAAGCCCGGCAGCACCTTTGGCGAACCCAACGCCAATATTATCCAGAACAACCAGACTACCTCCGCCGGGAGCTCGACGTATCACGCCCTCACCTCCTCACTCACGAAACGCTTCGGTCACGGTCTTTCCTTCCAGGCCAACTACACTTGGAGCAAGTCGATCGACAACACCAGCGATTTCAGTTCGCAGAGCACGCCCTTCCGGCCCGGGCTCCTGAACCTTGATCGTGCCATCTCCAGCTTTGACATCCGTCACAGCTTCGTCGCCAACGCCGTCTACCAGTCGCCCCGCCATTTCGGGACCAACCGCTACGTCTCCGCCGCCTTGTCTAACTTCACGCTTGCGCCCATCGTCTCCATTCGCACCGGCGTACCGTTTACGTTACTGGTGCCCGGCATCACTCCTAACGGAACGCAGTCCGCCCACACCACCGAGGCACGTCCCTTCCACGAGCCGCGCAACCAAGGCATCGGGCCAAGCGCCGCACGTTTCGACATGCGCGTCTCCCGCGGTATTCCGCTCAAGCGCGACTCGTTGTTCCACCTAGAAGCGATCGCCCAAGCACAAAACGTTCTCAACCACACCATCTTCACTAGTGTCAGTAACATCTTCCCCAATCAACCCACCGTCAACGCCGCGGGAGTTACCACCTCGGCCGTCGTCAGCACACCCGAAGGCAACGTCGACTTGTTGAACGGGCCGTACCGGTACCGTGGCTTCCGTCCCGCCACCACTGCGCAGTTGAACTCTCCCCTGGCCTTCCGTACCGCTGGACTGCCTCGGCAGATCAGCTTTGGCCTAGAACTAACGTTCTAACAATCGAAGAAAGCTGGCCCGTGTAGAAGTTCAAGACATACATGGGCCTGTCACAACGCCGACAAGGATGCGCCCATGCAAGGCAACGCTTTGAAGTATGTCGCTGTGGAATGTACAGGAAGTTTCATCGTTAATGGTCTGCTTAATCTAGGTGCTGGCTATCTTCTCTTCCAGGGACGCGCTTACATCCCGGTCGGCGGCTCCACTGGCCTGCTGCGCGACAGCATCGGCGAAACCTTCCTCGTTACCGGCCTCAGCTATCTGGCGGCTGCGCTTATCTCACGTCATCGTAGCCGGGCAGGCACCCTGCCGCAGACCGGACTGGGACGTGCTTCTTCGTCGGGCAATGTATATCTGAGGTCACTTGTTGTAGGTCTCGTGTTCACGGTCTTTTTATACCCGCTTAACGCCTGGCTACTCCCCAGAGCCTTTCCAGATGGCCTGAGCGTTCGAGAAGTGGTCTGGTTCAAAACGCTCTTTGGCGCAATTCTTGGTGCCTTCGCCAGTTGGCTCGCGATCTCGAAGGCCTTACGTGAAGTGCCTCTTCGCTCCGAGGCCATCAAGGCCTAACATTTTGTAAGCCGGGGAGGCTACCGAGAGATGATCGAGCCTCAGCCGGTAGCACCCGCACCTCGCTTCTGAAAGATGGTTTCTATGATGGAACATTTCGATGTACTGATCGTCGGCGCAGGTCTCTCCGGCATTGGCGCCGCCTACCACCTTCAGGTGAACTGCCCCAGGAAGACGTACCTGATCGTCGAGGGTCGCGAGTCGCTCGGAGGCACCTGGGACCTCTTCCGCTATCCCGGCATCCGCTCCGACTCCGATATGCATACGATGGGCTTTTCCTTTCGCCCCTGGACCCAGGACAAGGTCATCGCGGATGGCGCCGACATCCTCAACTACCTGAAGGAGACTGCGGAAGAGTACGGCATCGATCGCCATATCCGTTACAGCCTGCGGGTCGTTGAGGTGCGCTGGTCGGCGGAAGATGCCCGCTGGACGGTCGAGATGCAGCAAGGCCCGTCAAAGGAACGCACCACCCTTACCTGCTCCTTTCTCTTCATGTGCTCCGGCTATTACAACTATGCCGGCGGCCACACACCCGAGTTTAGCGGAGCGGAGACTTTTCGCGGCACCATCGTTCATCCGCAGCAGTGGCCGAAAGATCTCGACTACGCCGGCAAGCAGGTCGTCATTATCGGTAGCGGAGCCACCGCCGTCACGCTTGTACCCTCCATGGCGAAGACCGCGGCTCATGTCACTATGCTCCAGCGTTCGCCGACCTATATCGTCGCGCGTCCTGGCACGGATTCCTTTGCTGTAAATCTGAGGAAGAAGCTTGGCAACAAGTGGGCGGCCCGCATCACGCGCTGGCGGAACATCCTGCTCGGCATCTATTTCTATCGCGTCTCGCGCAAGACCCCGGAGAAGATGAGCGCGGCCATTATAGGGGGCGTACGTGCAGCCCTTGGCGAGAGCTACGACATGGCGCATTTTACCCCCAAGTACAACCCGTGGGATCAGCGCATGTGCCTCGTACCGGATGGCGACCTGTTCACAACGATTCGCGAGGGTCGCGCTACCATCGTGACCGACACGATCGATAGCTTTACTGCAACCGGTATCAAGCTGACCTCAGGCACAGAACTGCCGGCCGACGTGATCGTGACGGCCACTGGGCTCAAGATGCAGTTGATCAGCGGCGTCAAGGTCATCGTCGACGACAAACTTGTCGAGCTTAGCAAGACTTTCAACTATAAAGGGACGATGTTTAGTGGCATTCCCAACTTTGCCCTCACCATGGGTTACACGAACGCCTCCTGGACCCTGAAGGCGGAGCTTAGCTTTCTCTATCTGTGCCGGTTACTGAATTACATGGACCGGCGCGGGTTTCGCTCCGCTGTCCCTAACGTGATCGAAGGCTCAATCGGAGAGCAGCCGATGGTCGGCCTCACCTCCGGCTACGTGCAGCGCGTCATCAACGAACTACCCAAGCAGGGTACAAAAAAACCCTGGGCACTGCACCAGAACTTCGCTCTCGATTCCATGACTATGCGCTACGGGAGAGTCGATGACGGCGCACTGCGGTTTGCGCGCTGACGTACACCATGCATCCGAACAGGAGGCTGTCATTAGAATGCGAATTAGAGGTCTCATTGTCTAGGCCTGCAAGTCTCCTTCTTCTCGTTACAGACGACCGTTTCGTGCCGCTATCCTCCGAATGAAATCAAATACCCTAGCCCGAGCAGCTTATACTCCACCTTAGTCACAAAGGATCACACCGATGAATGTTCCTCTCACTCCCCTTCGGTTTCTCCGCTACGCGGAGCGTCAATACGCCGGCCGCATGGCCATCGTCTCCCGAGGACAGCGGTTTACGTACACGCAGTTCGCGGACCGAGCAGGACGATTAGCGGGAGCCTTGCGGCACGCCGGCATCATGCCAGGAGAGCGTGTAGCTTTTCTCGGTACTAACTCGCATCGCCTGCTCGAGGCTTACTATGGTGTGCTTGAAGCCGGTGCCATCCTGCTTCCGCTCAACATCCGGCTCTCCGCGGCAGAGCTCGCCTTTGTGCTCAACGACTCGGGCGCGAGCATCCTCTTTATTGACCCTCAGTTCCTCCCGCTTGTTGACTCCTTCCGTCACCTCATCCCGTCCGTCCGGCTCTTCTGCCAACTCGACGGCGACGTCACAGTCGACTGGGTGATCCCGCGAAATTACGACGCACTCTTGAGCGACGTGACTCGCTATCAATGCGATCTCATGCTGATCGACGAAGACGAGGTCGCTGAACTCTTTTACACCAGCGGCACCAGCGCCCAGCCAAAAGGCGTCATGCTGACGCATCGGAACATCTACCTGCATGCGCTCGAAACAGCGCACGGCTTTAACGTCATCAACGGCTCCGTCGAACTGCACACCATCCCACTCTTCCACGCCAACGGCTGGGGCATCGCTCACTTCCTGACCATGCTGGGCGGTAAGCATGTTATGGTCGAAACCTTTGACCCCGTTGCCATCTTCCAGTACATCGAAACCGAACGCGTTACCCAGTTCAACGCTGTACCATTTATGGCGACCGTGCTGGTAAACCATCCCAGACTCAAGGATTTCGACCTGAGCAGTCTTGTCCGCATTGTGATCGGTGGCGCAGCCTCTTCGCCCACTCTCATTCGCGAAGTCGAACAAGCCTTTCATTGCAGTTGCTACTCAGGCTACGGATTGACGGAGACCTCGCCCGCACTCTCCTACTCGTCTATCAAGCCCGAACTCGGCTGGAGCGGCGAGCAGCGCTACGCAGGCCAAGCCATGACAGGCTACGCCTTTCCCGGGGTTGAACTGCGCGTCGCAGGTACGAACGACGAGTGGCTGCCTGAAGATGGCAAATCAGTCGGCGAACTCGTCGCGCGCGGCGACGGCATTATGAAAGGGTATTGGAATCAGCCCGAACTAAGCGCCGAGGCCTTGCGCGGCGGTTGGTTCCGTACCGGAGACATGGCCACCATTGACGAAAACGGCTATGTACTCATCGTCGACCGCAAAAAAGACATCATCGTCAGCGGTGGAGAAAACATCTCTTCGCTGGAAGTTGAAAAGGCTATGTTGGCTCATCCCGCCATCCTTGAGATAGCCATCATCCCTGTAGCCGACCAGCGCTGGGGCGAGGTCCCGAAGGCCCTCGTCGTTCTCAAGCCCGGCGCTATCGCAACAGAAGCGGAGCTGATCGACTTCAGCCGCTCCTGCCTTACCCACTACAAATGTCCTAAATCGGTCCTCTTCGTCGAAGCCCTGCCAAAGACCGGCACGGGCAAGGTCCTCAAAAAGAACCTCCGAGCTCTATACGAAGCGAAGCCTTCACCAGTCACGGCCTAAGCTGTCATGTCGCAGAGGCTGCGCTCGTAAGCACTTCCCTTGACACCAGCTCTTGATCATTCCGCAAGCCCAAACGCTCAGGATTCTGTTGACACAATCAGCATTCGTGATTCTGTCATCTCCATAATCGCTGACCGAACTCCCTCTTTCCCTACACCGGAGTTCTTCACTCCGCCATACGGAAGATGATCCGCACGCCATGCCGACGACTCATCCACGAGTACCGCGCCAACCTCCAGTTCATTCCAGGCTTGTGTCATCCGGTTCCAATCGCGCGTAAATAGAGCCGCCTGCAGTCCATATTTCGACTCATTGATGCGCCGTAACACCTCCGCAAAATCCTCGTAGCCTTCCACGATCACGACCGGCGCAAAGGCTTCTTCGCAGTTGAGCTGCGCTGTAGGCGTCACATCGCTTAGCAGCGTTGGCTGTAGCATAGACCCCACTCGCATTCCACCGGCGTGCAAGGTCGCCCCGAGCTCTGCCGCTTCGGCGATCCAACTCTCCGCGCGTACTGCCGCAGCCTCATTAATCATCGGCCCCACGCGCGTAGCTGGATCGGTTGGATCGCCCACCTTCATCGCGTGCAGACCTTCTCCAATCCCAGCAATCAAGCTTGCTTTTAGTGACTCATGAACGAAGACTCGCTGCACCGAAATGCAGCTCTGCCCAGCGTAGGTGTACCCTCCGGCCATAATCTTGGCAACAGCCTTGGAAAGGTCCGCATCTTCGCAGACGATTACCGCCGCGTTGCCTCCAAGTTCCAGCGTGACCCGTGGCGTGGCCGACATCTTCCTCAGCATCCATCCCACGTTTGCACTCCCGGTAAAGCTGAGCATCGCGATGCGCTTATCCGTCACGAGCTGTGCCGTAATCTCATTTGTACAAGGCAACACGCTGATCGCACCCGCCGGCCAACCCGCCTGGCGAACCGCGCGGCCTAGCCAAAGTGACGTAAGCGGCGTTTGTGGAGCCGGCTTGATGATGATCGGATTACCCGAAGCGATCGCCGGAGCAACTTTGTGCGCCACCAAATTGATCGGAAAGTTAAATGGCGTGATGCCAAGAATTGGGCCAATCGCAAATCGCCGCGACAGAGCGAAGCGCCCTTCCGTGCCAGGAGTCCAATCGGCCGGAGTTATCTCTCCGCCAACACGTTTTGCCTCTTCTGCGGCAACGCGAAACGTCTGTACGCCTCGGCTTACTTCGTTGTTGGCGTCTGTGATTGGCTTGCCTGCCTCGTGCACGATCAACTCCGCAACGTGGGTCGCCTGCTCTATAAGCTGATCCGCGATTCCATTAAGAATCACCGCACGCTTCCACGAACTCAACCGTCTCGTGTCCGCAAAGGCGTCCTCCGCAAGCGCGCAGGCTTTGTCACTATCAGATGCATCCGCGTAGCAAACGTCGCTTACTATTTTGCCGTTGTACGGGTTGCGAATAGCGACTGTCGCTGGACGATTTGTATCATCCCCGCCTAACAGAAATGGTTCTACTTCTTTCATCAGTTCACCTCTCGCCTATTAGCACCAGCATCCGTCGGCGCTTGCCCAATATTTGGTCGTTCCATTACAACTCGAACATAAACGTAGAGCATCACGATCGTCGGTGTGTAAGAACTAGGCATCGTAGCGCGCTAAAGTCTTTAAGGATGCCATGTGTTGATTTTAGCTTTACTGAGTTCAGTGCTACGCCTTACATGATTGTAGAACAAGCGTAAGATCAGCTTATATTGCACCTCCATGCTATTGGGAGCTCGCACAACGCTATCGCTCGATGGGTCTGGCGTAGAGTTCAGACGGATGCTATTTGCTTATCTTGGTCAACGCAGAATTGTCCAAGGAAGTGATGGTGAATACCGCTGCACACAAGTTCGCGTTGGAGATGTAGTGCTGAGAGAAAGCCAATTGTGTTAGGTCAAAAGGACTCCTTTGTATGGCTAAGATCTTCGCGCGGTGAACCGAATGACTGATTCAGATTCTGAGATCAATAGCCTCTCGCGTCGTGAGGCGTGCGCCATGGGTTTATCCGCAATGCTACCTTCTGCGGTTCGACCACTGCATTCGCTCTCCGCATTCTGCGGAAAGCAGGCCAGCACAAAACGTGCGGGCGACCAAGGAGACGGAACCTACCTCAATCCCATTATCGGCGGCAACCATCCGGATGCTGGAGCAATCCGGGTCGGCAATAATTTCTTTATCACACATACAAGCTTCTCCTATACCCCTGGCCTCCTGATTATGACTTCTCAAGATCTGGTCAACTGGCGGATTGTCGGAAGCGCACTCAGCAGTTTCTATGGTGAGATATGGGCGCCGTATCTCTGTGAGCATGGCGGCCGCTATTACATTTACTATCCGCGCGGGGGACATCTCGAAGTGGTTCACGCACCGTCTCCTCTTGGACCGTGGAGCGAACCGGTGTCGCTGCACATTGACGGAATAGACCCCGCTCATATTGCGACGCCCGAGGGCAAACGATTCCTCTACATTGCGGGGGCTCGCTCGCCGAATTAGCACCTGACGGTCTCTCGGTTATTGCAGCGCCTCGGAAGGCGTTCTCACCGTGGCCACCCTACGGAGTGGCGTATCGAATGCGAGTGCCTGGAAGCTCCCAAAGTAATTACGAGACAGCTACTTCTACCTTAATGCCACGGAAGGGGGAACAGCCGGGCCGCCGACAAGTCACATGGTTATCTCCATGCGAAGCAGAAATGTGGATGGTCCGGGGGAGTATTCTCCACACAACCCGATCGTTCATACGAAAACCAAAGAGGAGCGTTGGTGGTCGACTGGGCACGGCAGACAAGTCGATGATGCCAAGGGTGGGTGGTGGATGACATTTCATGGCTACGAGAACAGCTATCGTACGCTGGGCAGATCAACGCTTCTGCTACCAGTGGAGTGGACTACGGACAAATGGTTTCGCGTTCCTAAAGGAGTAACAGCAGAGCAGAAATTGAGGATGCCACCTGGAAGAAGGAATCAGACTTCCTTAATGGATGGAGACAACTTCACGTCGAAAACATTGTCCTTGGAATGGCAGTTCTGGAAAGGGTATGATCCCGACCGCTTTAAGACGGGAGATGGGCAGCTCCTGTTGAAAGGGCTGGGTTCTTCCCTGAGTGACTCGCCTGTGATGACTGTCTGCGCGACCGATCACACTTACATGGTTGAGGTCGACGTCGAAGTAGTTGGTAATTGTAAAGCAGGCCTTCTGCTGTTTTATGACGAAACTCATTCTTTAGGGCTAAGGATTGGACCTCAGGGTCTCGGCCTGCAGCGTGCCGGAGACACGAAGAAGGACATCAAGAAAGCGACACTGCGCATCGCGAACATCGAGCAGGAGGTGGATCTCTACTACAAACTGCAAGGGAAACAATGGACCAAGGTTACCCGTTCTATAGATGCCTCCTGCTATGACCACAATATTTTGGACGGGTACCATGATCTTCGACCAGCTTTGTTTTCGTTGGGGGACGGGCATGCCGTCTTCCGATCCTTTCGCTACCTAAGAGGAAACAACGCCATCCTTTCAAGATGACTAAGAGTATGAATTTAGTGGATGTAAGTACCAGCTTCGTAGCGGATGGCTCTATCGTGTCGGCAGTGCTCCGAAATACCAGCTAATATGGCCCTTATACTCGCCTGTGGAAATCGCTGGCTGCCCCGTAGGACCCATGGATTGCGGTCCCCCAAACTTGTTGCCGATGGCGGGTATGGCGTTCAGGAAAGAGATGCCAGCGTTTGGGAACGGCACAGCAACTTGCCCAAGCAGGTTTGAGGACGGGGTCTTCGGAGTAAAGACCTGCACGTAGAGGGGAAAGCCGCGATGCTGGTCTACTGTTACAGTGATCAGGCCTTCAGACGTATTAAGCTGCAGCCAGCGCACACCTGAATAGAACCCCTTGAAGGTGGGATAATCGAAGTGCTCTCCTGGCTTAAGGTCCTCCGGATCGCCAACCATCGTGTTATTGTAGGCCCTATTCCAAACATCGAGAGTACCGCCGGCGAGGCGATTCTGATACACGGGGGCAGGCCCTTCGCCAAGAAATCGCACCCCTCTAACTTGAGCTTCGGGATAGTCGAACCCAACGCCAAAGTATTCTTGCGCGTCACTCATCGCGTAAACATAGTCGAGAGACAACCACCCAGTGGTCTTTAGACGATAGGTAAGCGTTTTCATTGGGCCACCGAACGCCGCTTTAATGATTAGATCGTTGCCATCCCACTTATGAGTTAACGACGTTATCTTGGAGTCCGGTGCCACGGCGGGTGGCGGAGCGAGAGTAGGCTTCGGATCTTGTTTGCGCACAAGCACGGGACGGGGTCCCATCGCCACGACCCGAGGTCCGTTAACCATGGAGAAGGACTTGTCGTGTCGAGAAACTGAGACCAGCAGGCCGGTCGTCTTGCTGATACGCAATGACAGGTCACCCGCAGTCGCGGTAAGTGCATCCGCAGATTCAGTAACAACAGGCTTCGTACCGCTAATAGGTTGGGCCACCTGCTCCAGTTGGCTCTCGATCGCGTCAACAGGCCAGACGTAAGTCTGAATTAAACGGCCGGTAAGGTCCTTAATGAGCAGTCGAACGGCATCAGGCGTCCTCTTTGTGCCGCTGCGCTCGGAGCTAGAAGCGGGCGGTCCCCAGCCGTCCCAGGTTGCCGATGCTCCTGGTGCCAGCGAACGACCGTGATCCGTCCGCGACGCCAGCACCGTCGAACCGGAAGCTGTGTCGTTAGGTTGAGGAAAGGTAATCATCTCCCATTGATAGCTGCACTGATCAGCATTGAGGAATCCATAACGGTTATCTACCGTAAAGGAGTGCGAACCGCCTTCAGGCGGCGTTACGATGATGGGCGACCAGAGCTGCTTGACGGTGTAGAAGCTAGCCTCACGCTCACGGTAGGGCCCGACGATACCATCCGGAGCCATGTTCCCCTGTGAGTCGAGAATGCCACCCTTGTCTGCGCGTTTTACATCTTCATCTACAAATGACCAGATAAACCCGCCGGCACCTGCCTTGCTCTTGAGAATGGCACTCCAATAATCCTGCATTCCTGCTCCGGCACCGCCGTCATATAGGCCATGTAGCATCTCAGTGGGTAGAAGAACGGGATCACCTGCAAGCTTTTGCAGCAACACATCATAGGTGGGGTAGTGCTTGGTATCGGCTATACCTGGAGGATAGGTGGCCCATGGGTGCAAGACTGTGCGTTTTTGCGGATCGTATTTCGCATAATCGCCGTCGAGATCAAGATTGAACCCGCCCTCATTGCCGTTATCCCAAAAGAGAATTGATGGGTGGTTAACATCATGCTCAACCATTTCCCTAACCAGCTTCTGACCGATGTCGGTGTCATAATGTGCTTGCCAGCCACCAAGTTCATCGAGGACGTACAAGCCAAGTTCGTCGCAAGCATCGAGGAAGTGACGGTCCGGCGGATAGTGACTAGAACGCGCTGCATTACCGTTCATCTCTTTAATGAGGTTTACATCGTCTCTGGAAACCTGTTCGGACAGAGCCCGCCCAGAATCAGGCCAAAACGAATGACGTGCCACGCCCTTGAGGAAGACACGGTTTCCGTTGACAAACAAGCCTTGCCCGGGCCGTACTTCAATAGTACGAAAACCAAACCTCTGATGCATAGTGTGCACAACAGCATTGCCTAGCTTCAGCCGTACTTGGAGCTGATAAAGATTCGGCGTTTCAGCGGTCCAGAGTCGCGGATTGGGTATTTTCCCCGCGAGATAGTTCGCACCATCCAACGCGACATTCTTCATGGTGACTGGATCTCCAACGGGCTGGCCACTCAGATCGAGCACGCGCATCTCCACAGAAGCTAGAGCACCATTCGAAGCTGGCATGCGCAGATCGGAAAGCACTACATTGACGTCAAAAGAGCCGGTTGCCGCCGCGTTGATGGCCACGCGATCGATAAATGCTTTGGGTACGGCTTCAAGATAAACGGGACGAAAGATGCCGCCGTAGTTCCAGTAGTCGCCACGACGTTCGGCGTGATTGACAGATTCATTCATGGAGTCATCGTCGACGTCCACCTGAATTTCATTCTGCTGACCAGCGGGCTTAAGTAAACTCGTAACGTTGTATTTAAAGGCGTAATAGCCACCCTGGTGGACAGGGCCGGCTAACCGACCGTTGATGGTGACACGAGTATCAGTCATCACGCCTTCGAATTTGACGAAAACGGATTTTTCTCGCCAGCTTGCAGGGGTAGTAAAGGCACGCTTGTAGATACCATGAACTCGGGGCCAACCTCCCGTTGGTGTCACCCGGCCATATTCGTAGACGCCGAAGCCCTGCAATTCCCAGTTGGACGGGACACCGATGGTAGACCACTTGTTGGCGTTCTGGCCCTGGTCGCAGATGAACTGCCACTTGACCGGATCATCCTTGCCAAGACCCGACAGATACTGAGTTTCAGTTTCTGCCGCGTTTGCCACTGAAGTCAGAAGAAGGATCAACAAAAAGACGTAACGAGTCAACGAACACATAAGATCTCCCAAAGCCTACAATATACATCG
Source organism: uncultured Acidobacteriaceae bacterium (assembly GCA_964247455.1). GTDB lineage: Bacteria > Acidobacteriota > Terriglobia > Terriglobales > Acidobacteriaceae > Edaphobacter. The sequence goes on from CAXTUR010000011.1 coordinate 25,945, forward strand.
ATGTTGGGTTCATCAAAGAATTTACCGAGCATTGGGCGGTAGAGAGACGTCTACTGTCGACTACAACATCCGTTCAGGTCCTCTTCTACTGTCCGACAGATTGGTACGATACGGATCATTTCTCTTCATAAAGAAGGGGCCAAACTACGCCACGGCATCCGCAGGGTTGGCAGAGTATCAGTGTAGCCGGAAAGACCACAATGTAGACTTTACCACCAGGGCTTTCCAGCGATCAAAAAAGCGGTCTTGCGGCTTCGCGTCCCAGTAACTCGGCAGGCTGTCGAAAGATCGGTAGTGCAGGCATCAACATATCAGCTCGATCAAAATCATCAAAGGGAACAATCGGATACCCGGCCGGCAGTCCTCCCGAGCTGTTCACAGCCCGCACAAAGTAAGCATTATACAAACTAAAATTGAAAGGTAAAAACTGAAGTTGAACGAACCCCCGCCCGGCAGTGCTATGCTGTGCCGCATTTCGCCAGCGCATGATGGGAAAGATGCTTCCAACACCTTTCGCAAGCCTTAGATAAGTGCCTGTCGTCGATTGTAAATGTCGTTGTGGGTGCGAAAACTCGACTTCGCCTATCTGCTTTTGCTAAGCAATGGACACTTCGATCCGCGCTCACTCCCGTTATCGCATCGTTTGCGTCGGCTCAAATCTGCATCAGTCGGCAGCTGACATAGCATATGGCGAGCTTCACAGAGAACGTCCCTGGGGCAGGGATGAAGATCCACTCGCAGCTCCTGAAACGCTAAGCAGGAGCCTTGTACAACTTGTACGAGGTGCCGGGAGCGCACGCCATGCTCTCCTTCCAAATGGGTCGAAAAGATTTGTCAAGATACATCAACTGGTTGTTTAGCGAGGCCATAATATGGCTGTTGTCGAAGGAGTCCATCTCGTCGTAAGTGGGTTGCAGGACGAGTTTGCCGGTGAGATCGATCAACCCCCACTTACCACCTTGCTTAACAGGGCATAATCCTTCGGCGAACTCGCCCGTCTTTTCCCATTTTGCGGGAAGGGCCACTGTGCCGTCGCGATGAATAAAGCCCCACTTGCCGTCCATGACGATGGCGCAGACACCAGCGTTAAAGCTCGTTACGGTGTCGTATCGGAACGGAAGAATGGTGGCACCGGCCTTGTCGATGAAGCCCCACTTGCCGTTGAGTTGAACCGGGGCGATGTCTTCGCTGTAACCGTGGACCGTATCGTACTTGAGTTCGATCACGATCTTGCCGGATGGATCGATATATCCCCATTTGCCACCCAGGGACACGCGGGCCCGCGAGTCCTGAAAGCTGCGGGCGACGTCGAAGCGCAGCGGAAATGCTTCCGTGCCATCAGGCCGGATGTAGTGCCACTTGTCGGCCATGCGGACTGGGCTGCAGTTCCAGCGGAAGTTGCGCGCCTCGTCATACTGTAGCGCCAACGTTTCTCGGCCATCGCGACCGATGTATCCCCATTTGTTGTTACGGCGAACGGCGGCCCAATCCGTCGCGAATGGCAGGGCGGCATCATAGCGGGCGGGGACGGCAATGGTGCCCTGAACATCAATATATCCAGAGCTGCCGCAGACGTTTACAGGGAGCAGGATACGGGATTGCTGGGCGTGAGCCCGAAACCGGAGCGATAAGGCCGAGGCGGCGGCGAGTTGAGTAAAGGATCGGCGGCTGAGTTGGGTCATCGTGTTTGTAACTCCTATCTTTATTGTTTCTGAGGTTTAGAAGGTTGCGCGAAGGCTTAGCTGGCTGACCCGCTGCGTAGCAGTCCCGGTCGCGCCGGCATTAATCTGCGTGGTGATCTGTCCGAAGCTGGGGGTGTTGAAGACACCGGAGGGAGCGCCATACTGTGCGTGGTTGAAGAGGTTAAAGACGTCTCCGCGAAAGGCCAGATTGAATCCTTCCTTTGCGACAAGACCCTTTTGCAGCGAAGCATCGATCTGCCACGTCCCCGGGGCGCGGAGAAGATTGCGAGGAGCGTTGCCAAAGGTGCCGGTTGCGGGAAGCGCAAAGGCGGCGGCGTTGAAGTAGAATTGCGGCGAACGCCCGGTTGCGGGAATAAACGACATACCCGGCACAAGGTTGGGACGTTGAGGAGACATCGTGTTTCCGTCCGGCAAGCTGGCAGCCGTGCGGGCCACGGTTACGTTCACCGGGAGTCCCGTACGTGCGACCGCCAGTGAACTGAATTGAAAGTTGCCGAGGAGATGAGCGGCAAGACCGTGATTGAGGTAGGTCTTGCCAGCACCGGCTGGAAGCTCGTAGACCACGTTCCCGGTAAAGGAATGACGAATATCTTGATCGCTGTTGGCGCGCTCGCACCGGATGCAGGCAACGTTTTGAGGAAAGTCGTTTTCCCCGCCAGCGTTGTTCCCTACGTTTGTGCCGTCATCCATCGAGTGCGACCAGAGGTAGGTGGTGCCAAAGATGAGGCCTGAAGAGAACGGACGAGTGAATGAAGCGACCAGGCCGCTAAAGTGGCTGTTGCTGCTGCTGGTCTTGTAATCGATCAGGCCGAATGCCGGAAGGGGTGCAATCCGGGTGACGGAATTAAGCGTGTTGACGACGGTATGCAGCGGCAGGTGAGCTCCGTGACTACCGATGTAGCCAACACTGCTGATGATCTGGAAAGGAAGCTTCTGTTCTACAGAGAGAGACCACTGGTTGACCTGCTCGCTGACCCGATTACGATCAAGACCGCGAGGAGCGTTTGAAACAAGAGCGGCAGAGGTGAGGCGAGGCGGCAAGGGGTAGCTGGGAGTCCCGAGTTGCGCAGCCGTGAAGGAGAGCCGTTGGCCGAGGTTGCTGAGCGGGGCAATCAGGTCGCCGAGTTGCGCCTCGCCGGTGTAGAGACCATAGCCAGCGCGGATCACGGTTTGATCGTGAAGGAAGTCTGGCGACCAGGTAACGGCTAACCGGGGTTGCACATTGGTGTAGTTCGGGTTGTAGAAGGTGCTGCCGGCCGGGCAATATCCTCCCGGGCAGTGGACCGGGTCAAAGGGAAGATCATGGCCGTTGACGCCTTGGAAAGCACCCAGCGAGTCATAGCGCAGGCCTAGCGAGAAGAGGAGGTTGCGATCGAATTTGTACTGATCTTGCAAGAAGAGGTCAAACTCGGTCTTGCGGGCGTCTTCAAACGGAGTGCGGGCTAGAAGTGTAGCAGAACTAAAGGCGTCATTCTGAAAGTTCGTGATAGTGGTGGCGGCGTACTGCGTCTCTTGCGTGCTGAACAGGTTCAGTTGGACGCGGCGAAATCCTCCACCGGTGGTGATGGCATGACGGCCAAAGGTGAGATTGACCGTGTCGATGAAGGAGTAGGCGGTAGAGCCCTGGACCTGCTGGAGCGCGTCATGCAACGTGGAAAAACCGGGAACGGCGATCTGGACTGGAGCCAGGCTGTTGTTTTGGGCATAAAAAGGTGTTCGATTGGCGGCGACCTGCAGGTCGTTGAGAAGGTTGGCGCGAAAGCTGTGAAGAACGGAGAGCACGGCGTTTTTGGGATACTGCTGGGAAGAGAGAATGTCGCCAATGTAGCCGTTTGCGTCGCCGTTGGGAACCTGGAGACTAGCCTGATCAAGGTTGTAGCGGAAGTACGCTGAGGTGCGAGACGTGAAAGTCTGGTCGACGCGGACAAGGTCAAAATCTTCGTTCTGCAATTGCCGTCCAGAGCCGGTGAACTGGTTGACGTTAGCGTTGGCCGTGTGCGCCTGGCCCGTGGGATAAAACGCGAGGAGCGAAGCAATGGCGGGAGACTTGGCTTGGGTCGCGGCGATGTAGGCGGCACTTGGAACGAAACCTACCAGTGGCTGCGCAAGTGTTTGCCGCAGCCCTTCGTAGTTCATGAAAAAAAAGGTCCGGTTTTTGAGTATGGGCCCGCCTAAACTTGCCCCAAACTGGTTGAGACGCAGCGGAAGCTGGCTGGTGGAGAACAGGGCGCGCGCATTGAGGATGTCATTGCGAAAGAACTCGTACACGCTGCCATGGAACCGGTTGGTGCCGGTCTTTGAGACGACGTCGATCTGGCCGCCGCTGGTTCCCCCATACTGTGCCGGGTAGATCGCGGATTGTGCACGGAACTCGGCAATCGACTCCGATGAGAGCTGTACCCGGAGGTCAAGTTTCTGCGATTGGCGCAGGATGCCAGTGGCGTCCACGCCGTCGAAGGTTACCTTGTTATCGTCGATGCCGCGTCCCGCAAAGCGGATGGTGAGTTGGTTGCCGCTTCCGCTGTTGATCGCGCCGGGGATCAGCAGTTCGAGCGCGGCCCAATTGCGCCCATTGATCGGCAGGTTTTCGATCTGCCGCTCGGAGATGACGCCTCCTATGGCTGCGTCGTCTTTGTCCAGGGTGGCGGCGGATGCGTTTACCGACACAGCCTCCGTAGAGCTTTCAAGTGAAACCTGAACATCGGCGGTACGGACTTCGCCTACTTCCAACGCCATACCGGTCAGCACTTTAGAAGCAAACCCTAGAGCGGTCACGGTCAAGTTGCAGGTTCCCAGCGGGAGGGCCGTAAAGACATACTCCCCGGCGCCTGTCGAGGTCACCGATTGATGAAAGCCGGTGTCCGGAAACAACACGGTCACCGTAGCTCCAGCCAGGAGTGCGCCCGCGGGATCGGTCAAGGTACCCTTTAGATTTGCACGATCGATCTGGCAAAGAGCGGGACCTGCCAGCACTAGCAAAGAGCAGAGTAAGGCAAATAGGGGTCTTGATCTGTTCATAGAGACTTCTCCTTCGCAAATCGCCACAGAGACTTCTCTTCACGCGTTTGCAGGCGCGCTTGATTACGGTCCTGACGCAGTTCTGTTGGCTTGCATTGATCGTAGGGAGTCTGTCTAAAGACAGTCTAAAGATTTGGCTATGTTACCGGATGTTCACAGAAAGTCTGGATACTAAGTTTTATGCGCGTCCTAATTGCCGAAGACAAGGTGAGAATGGCCATGCTCCTGCAGCGTGCATTGCAGCGCGAAGGCTACCTGGCGATAGTCGCCCATGATGGTCATGCCGCACTCGACTGCATTCAACGGTATCGTCTGGACGCAATCGTGATGGACGTAATGATGCCAAAGCTCGACGGCTTCGAGGTGCTGAGACAAATGCGCAGCATGAACGTGAAGGTGCCGACAATCCTGCTGACGGCAAAAGACACCAGCAGAGATGTCGTGCACGGTCTGGATCTTGGAGCGGACGACTATCTTACGAAGCCCTTTGAACTTGCCGTGCTGCTGGCTAGGCTGCGCGCGTTGACGCGGCGTCCATCTACCCTGGTCCAGGGACCGCTACGGGTTGGCGATCTGCTCCTGCATTCCGACACACATGAGGTCGAATGCGCGGGAGAAAGAACAAGCCTGACCCGAATGGAGTTTACCCTGCTTGAAGCCTTGATGCAGCGCGCGGGCAAAGTCGTGCGCAAGGAGGATCTGGCGGAGATTGGTTGGGGAACCGAAGAGCTGTTTCGCGAGAGCACGCTGTATGTTTTCATCTGTGCGCTCCGTGCCAAGCTTCATTCCGCGGATAGACCAAATATGCTTCAAACAGTGCGCGGCGTGGGTTATGTGTTGAAGCCGGACGGGTAGATGAGGCACATTTCCATCAGCTTACGACTTACAGCCTGGTACGCGTGTGTCTCTGCGTTGGGCTTGGCAATCTTTGGCTTTGTGATGTGGTTTGTGCTGGCAGATTCTATGATTTCCTGGAAGGACCGCACACTGCAGATGCGGGCCGTCCGCACAGAGGCTGTAATAAACTCCGCACCTCGGAACGACCGCCGGGTATTGGAACAAAAGCTGGAGGAGGTCGTTGGCCTCTTACCGGAAGGTGAGTGGATACAAATAGTTGGCGCAAACGGCCGGCGCTTGTTCCCACTTAGTCGGGTATCCGACCCCGGCGTGGTACCCCTACCCTGCGCAACAGCTCTCTATCGTGATCGACTGGTGAACGCGGAGCGCTTTCGGGAGCTCTGCCGTCCAGTCACTTATGAAAGTCAGCCGGCGTTCCTTCTGGTGCCAAGTCCGCTCAGCGAAGATCGAATCCTATTGCGCAACTTTACCTCAGGACTGTATCGCATGATCCCGGTGCTCCTGCTGGTCTCTGCGCTCGGTGGGTACATGCTGAGCCGGCGTGCGCTCGCGCCCGTAGACGTGATCATTGCAGAGGCTCGCACTGTTACCGCGCATGACCTGAGCCGCCGTCTGAGCGTATCCACGGCGGACGATCAACTGCGTCGGCTTGCCGTGGAGTGGAATAACCTGCTGTCACGTATCGAGAGCGCTATGATCCGTGTTACGCAGTTCTCGGCTGACGCGTCGCATGAGTTGCGGAGTCCAATCGCCTTTATTCGGGCTACAGCTGAATACCAGCTTGACAATCCAGCACTCGATGACGAACTGCGCGAGGTATTCCGAACCATTCTGGATGAAACCACCATGACCACTGAATTGCTGGAAGATCTGCTTCTTTTGGCTCGTCCAGACATGGAAGAAAAGCTGATGCGTTCCGTACACCCGGTGGACGTGTGTGCGCTTACGACAGATCTCGCACTCCATTTTGAACCTTCGCTGCGGAAGCTTAATCATGAATTGATTGTGAGACCTCCCGTCAGAAGTCCCCTGATGATCCGAATGAGCGCTGGTCACGCCCGCCGCGTGCTAACTGCTGTCTTGGACAACGCCATCAAATACACACCCCAAGGAGGACGAATCTATATCGAATATGAGGAAAGCGAGTTTTTGTATTTACGAATTACCGACACCGGCGTAGGCATCGCGGCAGAGCATCTCGACCGGATTTTTGATCGTTTCTTCCGTGTGGATCAGGCTAGGACAAAGATGGACGAAGGCGTCGGCCTTGGTCTTCCTATCACGAAACGCCTGATGGAGCAGTACGGTGGCAGCGTTTCCGTCCGAAGCCAGCTTGGCGCTGGAACATCGGTTCTCCTAACCTTCCCGTGGTGTTCCAACCATAACCGGTCTCCGGAGCCGGACCGCTCAGCGCCAAATATTTGCATTGGCCAACAGGCATAGAAAAGCTTTCGATATATGAAAGAGTGCTGCGGCCGTATTGTGGCACGCTGGCAGGGACAAGGCTAACGCCGTGAGACTTTATGACGGTTTGTTGCAGCCGTACATCCTCGCCGCACGTTGATCGACAGTAACAGTTATCATGGGGGCACGATGAAATTAGTTCCCGTCCTCACATTCGCTCTCTCCGCCCTTGGCTCCGGCCAGACCGCCGTCAAGCCAGCCGTCCATCGCCCCCCCACGGCCGCCACGGCTGGCACGCTCCCGACCAACATCCCCAAGGCCGCGGGCCTCGTCAAGCCCCTGTACGCTCTGCGCTATCAGGATGTCCGCGTCGGCACCGGTCCGCTCGCCCCGGCCAGTATCCTCGGCACCTCGCAGGCCGACTCCACGATTGAGTTCTACACCGTGACGTATACCGGCTGGCTTGCGAAAGACGGTACCAAGTTCGATTCCTCGTTCGACCATCCAGGAGCCGAGCCCTTCACCCTGCCCATCGGCGTCCATCGCGTCATTCCCGGCTGGGACACCGGCTTTGCGGGTATGCACGTCGGCGGCAAGCGTCGCCTCTTCATCCCATACCAACTGGCCTATGGCGACTCCGGCAAGCCCCCTGTCATCCCCGCGAAGGCGGACCTGATCTTCGATGTTGAGCTTGTCAGCGTCTCCGACAAGCCGCCTGTCCAGAAGGCCCCGCCTACGCCGCCGGCCAATCAGCAGCCCAACCCAGCTCAAGCCAATCCGCAGCCCGGCTCGGCTCCGGCCAATCAAACCACTCCCGCGCCGCCCGCTCCCGCGCCCGCCGCCAAGCCTTCTACGACGCCCGATCCCACAAAGCCTTCGACGGACCCCGCCACCAACGATCCCGCCAAGGCCACCACGCCCGATAACGCCACCAAACCCGCGCCCAAAACTCCCACGAATCCCCCCGGCGCATAGAGGACTCTAAACACCATGTTCAGCCGTTTGCGACCGCTTGCCCCTTATCTTAAGCGCTACTGGAAGGCGCTCGCCTGGGGAGCGGTCGCAACGATTCTCTACAACGTCCTGAAGGTTGCCATCCCGCTCGTCATCGGCCATGCCATCGACGATATGCAGCATGGCCTCACGCAGCAGAAAATCCTCTTTCACGGGCTTCGCCTCCTAGTTCTAGCCGCGCTCTCGGCCACCTTCCTCTACATCACTCGCCAGGTCATCATCGGGGCCTCGCGCGAGATCGAGTTTGATCTTCGCAACGACCTCTTCCGCAACCTCGAACGCCAGCCCGCTAGCTTCTACCACACGCACCGCACGGGTGACATCATGGCTCGGACGACCAATGACCTGAACGCCGTCCGCCAACTTCTTGGCCCGGCCATCATGTACTCGGCCAATACCGTCGTCTTTACCGCGGCTGCGCTGCCGTTCATGTACCGGATCAGCCCGCGGCTCACCTTCTTCGCGTTTGTTCCGCTGCCGCTGGCGTCGGTGCTGGTGCAGTACTTCGGCAACCGCATCCACACCCGCTTCGAACGCATCCAGGCCATGTTTTCGGACATCTCGGCCAAGGCCCAGGAGAACTTCTCCGGTGCGCGCCTCATCCGGGCCTTCGCCCAGGAAGACGCCGAGATCGCCTCCTTCGAGACCGCCAACCAGGAGTACATACGGCGCTCTCTCCATCTTGTCCGCCTGATGGCCATGCTCTGGCCCACGCTCGAGTTCGTTCTCGGGCTCTCGCTGATGATCACCCTGCTCGTCGGCGGCCACGAGGTCGTCGCGCACCATATCTCGGTCGGGCAGTTCACCAGCTTCATGGTCTACATGGTCCAACTCACCTGGCCCATGATCGCCATCGGCTGGGTGGTCAACCTCTTCCAGCGCGGCACCGCGTCGGTCGTCCGCATCGATGAGCTGCTGAAGCAGGAACCTGCGATCGCTAACGAGCCGGAACTTATTACTTCCTCTAGTCTGTCGTCCCGCAGCGAAGCGAAGGGATCTGCTTCTCACCTCATTCAAGGCGACATCGAGTTCCGCAACTTGACGTTCAGCTACACCGAAGGTCCCGTCGTACTCCACGACGTAAATCTCATCGTTCCAGCGGGCACGAGCCTCGCCATCGTAGGCCCGACCGGCTCGGGCAAGTCAACCCTCGTCAACCTGATCCCGCGCCTGCACGACGCGCCGCCTGGCTCCGTCCTGATCGACGGCAAGCCTATCCGTGCCTACACTCTTGACGAGCTTCGTCGGAACGTCGGCTTTGTCCCGCAGGAGACGTTCCTCTTTTCCGACACCATCCAGCACAACATCAGCTTCGGCAGGCCGGGCGCAACCACGCAGCAGATTGAAGACGCCGCCGTCGTCGCCCACATCCGCACGGAGATTCTTGAGTTCCCTAGGGGCTTCGACACCCTGGTCGGCGAGCGCGGCGTGACGCTCTCCGGCGGCCAGAAGCAACGCTCGGCCATTGCCCGTGCTGTTCTACGCGATCCGCGCATCCTCATCCTTGACGATGCCCTCGCCAGCGTGGACACCTACACCGAGGAGCAGATCCTCTCCGGCCTCCGCCGCGTTATGGAAGGCCGCACCACGATCTTCATCTCGCACCGCATCTCGACGGCACGCAACGCCGACCAGATCGCCGTTCTCGTGGCCGGCAGCATCGCCGAGCAGGGCACGCACGACGAGCTCCTCGCCCAGGGCGGCTATTACACCACTCTGTTCGAGAAGCAGGCTCTTGAAGAAGAGTTAGCGGTAGCCCAGTAGTAGATCGCCTAAGCCGACCATCGCGACGCGCGCTCTCCCGCCTCCGCCTGTGCCACCGGCATCATCGTGCTCCGCTTTTCTTCCCGTGTGCGCAGCTCGCGCGGCAACACACGGTTTGCATCCGGGTCCTTCGCCACCACAACCCATGCCTCGCGCACGTTACGAACGAACGCAATGACCTCTTGCAGCTTCGGGACAGACGCCTCATTTGAGGCCTCAAGCGTCAGCGTGAACATCGACGCGTAGAAGTCCGACAGCGCCGCCGCCGGCCGGCCGCCCACATCCGGCCGCAGCCGCGCCTGTAGATACATGAAGATATCAATCGTCTTCTTGACCGCCTCGCGCCGGCCCCGAACGTCGCCCCGGTCCACGCACTCGATTGCATTGTGCAGGAAGCGGATCGCGCCGTCGTACAAGGCGACGATCAGCTGCACGCCGTTCGCGCCGTTCAGGGCCTGCTCGCGGTAGTTGGTATCTCTCATCCGGCGCCCTTACCTCGGTTTCATGGCCGTTACTGCGTGATTTTGCTGTAGCCCGTGACGGCGCTGTAGATTTCATTGACCTGATTGACCTGGCTGGGAATCGCCTGAAGCTCCTGATTGGCCAGATTCAACTCAGCGGTAAGAGTGATCTTCTGGTTGGCCAGTAAGGTCTCTTCACCGGCGATGCTTTTGCTTAGAGCCGCCTCTTGTGTGCTGTTCTGCTGCTGCGCAATGGAGATGACACCAGTCGGGCTCTGTGTTCCAAGACTGTTCAGGGTCTTGGCGAAGGTCTGGCCGAAGCTGGTCGCGTTCTGAAAAAAACCCACGATGTCGCTGAAATGGTTCGTCAATGCCGTTGTAAGCGTGTCCGTGTTTACCGAGAGGGTGCCATCCGTGCCGAATGCCACGCCCAGCTGCGTCAAATTGCCGATACTGCCGCTCGCCGCTCCGCCGAAGACCGCCCCGCTCAGCTGCCCCTGAATCAAGGCCAGTGTCTGCGTGCCGTGCAGCGGACTGTAATTGCCGGAGGAGTCCTTGCCCTCTTGAGTGGCCAGGTCCTTGACGACCGCGTTGTAGGAGCTCACGAAGGTGCTGACGGCCGTCGCGACCGAGGCGGTGTCGTTGGTGATCTGCACCTGGACCGGCGAGGCCGAGGTCGCGAGAAGCTGGAAGGTGACGCCGGGAATGGCGCTGGTCACCGTATTGCTCCCGGTGCTCACGTTGATTCCGTCCACAGTCAGGTTTGCGTTGACGCCGGACTGGCCGACATGAAACGCGACCGCGCTGTTGCCGGTCGTCGTGTCCGTCAGGCTGCCGCCGATGGTGAGCTGGCCGGCCGTGCCGCCGGTTGCGCTGACCAGCGAAAGGCGCGATCCACTGGCGTCGGTAATCACCGAAGCGCTCACCCCGATGGCCGCCGCGTTGATCGCCGCCGAAAGGGTGCTCAAGGTGTTGCTGCCGCTCCCGACGGTGACCGTCTGCGGGGAGCCCGAGCCGACCGTGACGGTCACGCTTCCGCTCAGCACGTCGGCCGCGTTGACTAGGGTGTCGGAGTAGTTCGAAGAGGTCTGGGCCAGGTTGCCGATCGTGATCGTGTGACTTCCGGCGCTTGCGACGGACGTTGCGCCGGTCAGCGCAAGGACGTTCGTATTGGAGCTGGAGCCGTTCTTCTGCGCCGTGACACCGGTAAAGTTGGTCAGCGCCTGGAGCGAGGTCGTCAAGGTGCCGAGGTCCGTGCCGAGCGTGCTCAACGCGGTGTCCTGCCCGGTCAACGTGGTCAGTTGCGCCTTCCACGGAGTCTCGATGCCCTGCTGCGCCGACTGGATCGCAGTGACGGTCGACGCGACGTCGAAGCCCTGGCCGCTGGTGGCCGAACCGAAGTTGATGCCGACTGTACCCATGGTGCGCCCTCGCTTGCGGAATCTTGCTGTACAAAGAAGCAGTTCTTACGCCAAAGATTCGGAGATTGTGTGAGAGTTTGCTGAGGGAAGTTGATCGTTGTCAGTTCATCGTTGTCAGTTTGAAGATGGATCTTCCATGACTTCCAACAACTGGCAACTGACACCTAAAACAGCGGACCGGCAGCCGGCGAGATGACCGCCGGCCACCGGTCTCAGGGGTTTACTGCAGCAGCTTGAGGATCTCCTGCTGCACGGTGTTCGCTTGGGCGAGCGCGGAGATACCGGTCTGTGAGAGGACCTCGAACTTGGCCAGGTCGGAGGTCGCCTGCCCGTAGTTGGTGGAGCGAATGCTGCTCTCCGACGCGGTCAGGTTCACGTTCTCCGACGCCGCCGTGTTGCTGGCCGCCTGGAGTTGGTTGTTGTCCGCGCCGATGATGCCGCGCTG
>CAXTUR010000012.1:0-31090 GCA_964247455.1 uncultured Acidobacteriaceae bacterium
TGGCTGGAGGCACGAACAAGCGCGCTTACTTCTGGACCCTTGCTGCAAACGCTTCGATTTCTTTGACAACTTCGTCGCGCCTTGAATCTTGTACGCCGTGCGTCGCGTGCGGGAGCAGTACGACCTTGACGTCCGGCTGTGCCTTAAACAGCTGCAAGCGTTGATCGACGAACGCCATGTCCGCCTTTTCTCGCGACTCGCGATCAGCACCTGTAACGGATACAGGAAGATCATGGGGATAGGCGAAAACGACGAGCATCGGGCACTTCACCGAGCTATATCGTTGTTCGCTGTCGAGAATGGCACGCTCCGCTCTGCCTTCAGGGGTGCGTCTGGCCTTCTCTTCCTTCGCTACGTCAACGGCGGGCACGGGTGCGGCTTCCCCAAGCGAATGTGAGTATGTTTGCAATTCCTTCACGAAGTCCGGTAACTCGCTAAGAAATGCGTCGACGGACTTCTTCGCCTGCGCCGGATCGATATCGTCCAGAGCGTGGGCTAGATAACGGCGCATGGTAATCATGTCGATTTGAAGATCGTTCAACCCTGGCCCGGACAACGCGTATCGATAACCTGCGTCGAGATAAACAAGACCAGCGATCCGCTCGGGATAGCGACTGCCTATAGAGCTGAGCTCTTCACCTGCAAGGGAATGCCCAACCAGAAGTGGTTTGGTGAGATGCAGATGGTTAAGTACACCCAGCACATCGTCGGCGAGACGATCCGCCGAATAGTTCTCAGCCGTCGGCTCTGGAGCACTCGATTGCCCGTAGCCCCGCCTCGTTACCGCATATACGTGAAATCGTGTGTGTAGCGCGCTAGCGAAGGTGTCAGAAGCACTTCCTTCTGCGCCCAGCCCCGCTAAGAGAACCAGAGGCGGACCAGAGCCGCCCCAGTCGTAAACCTCGACTCGTATGCTTGGCTCTGTCTCAATAAGCGATGTGGTGGGCACCGCACCTTGGCTCCAGACACAACCAGGGATGAGGAGCCAAATGAAGCAGAAGGTGCCGCAAATCCTTGATGACATGCTTTCAGCCTAACGCGAATGACGGCGAGGCTAACCAGCCTTGCCGTTGGTCCTCAGAAACGCGCTTTTGCCGGCGGTAGCCATGCGGGCCGTTCCGCACCCATGTCTCAGAAGCGGGACATGGGGCACCCCATTTCGTCTATTGAGACTATCGCGGCGGGTGTAATGTAAGGGGAATCATTCTGATTTCAAGTGTCGTGTTTTGGAGGGGTATGTCATTCGTTCGTTCGCTGGTGCGTTGGGGATGTGCGGCTTCGGTCGCGGGGAGTTTGGCGGCGTTTGCGGCGGAGAAGAAGGGCGAGGTGCCGTCGTACTACGGGCCGCAGCCAGCGGTCGAAGCGGTCGACCTGACGATGTATGCGCGGATTCGCGAAGAGGGGTTGCGGCACTCGCACGTGATGCAGTTCGCCAGCGCGCTGTCGGACGGGATTGGGCCGCGGCTGACGGGATCGCCGAACATGGCGAAGGCCAATGCGTGGACGCGGGATACGCTGACGACGATCGGGCTGGAGAACGCGCATCTGGAGGACTGGGGCGAGTTCGGCATGGGATGGCAGCAGATCAATACGTGGGCGCGGATGGTTTCGCCCGACCCCGAACCTCTCTGGTTGCAAGCCGCGCCGTGGTCTCCCGCGACCAAGGGGCCGGTGACGGGTGAGGTGGTGTTCGTCGACGCGCAGCAGGCGAGCGATCTGGACAAATATAAGGGCAAGCTGGCGGGCAAGATCGTGATGTTCGGCGCGATGCGGCCGACGCCGGACCTGACGAAACCGCTGTTTACGCGGTATACGGATGCCGAGCTGAAGGAGATGGAGAGCTACGAGGGCGGCGGCGGGCGGTTCGCGGCGGACTCGCCCGAACGGCAGCGGCTGGCGGCGGACCGGGCGCGGCTGACGGCCATCCGTACGGCGGCGGTGAAGATGATGTCGAGCGAAGGGGTGCTGGCGGTGATTACGCCCTCGCGCGACGGCGGCGACGGCGGCGGGACGGGGATCATCTTCGACGACAACGGAGCGAACCTGGTGCGCGGCGCGCAGGTGAAGGAGACGGCGGTCACGGTGCCGAACGCGGTGATGATGATCGAGCACTACAACCGGCTGGGGCGTATGTTGCAGGCGCATGTGCCGGTGACGGTGGAGCTGAACATCGACACGAAGTTTACCGGCGATCATGAGCATGGCTTCAACACGGTGGCCGAGATCCCCGGCAGCGATCCGAAGCTGAAGAACGAAGTGGTGATGGTGGGCGGGCACTTGGACAGCTGGATCTCGGGTACGGGCGCCACCGACAATGGCGCTGGCTCCGTGGTGGCGATGGAGGCGGTGCGGATTCTGAAGGCGCTGGGGCTGAAGCCGCGGCGGACGATCCGGATCGCGCTCTGGTCGGGCGAGGAGCAGGGGCTGTTTGGATCTGAGGGGTACGTGAAGACGCATTTTGGGACGTTTGCCAATTTGAAGGACGTTGACCCGAATATGCCGGCCTTCCTGCGGCCGCGGGGGCCGCTGACGACGACCAAGGAGTGGGAAACGCTCGACGCCTACTACAACCTGGACAACGGCACGGGCAAGGTGCGCGGGGTGTATACGCAGGAGAACTTCGCCATCGCGCCGATCTTCAAGCAGTGGATGGCACCGCTGGCGGACCTGGGCGTGACGACGCTGAGTTACCGCAACACCGGCGGCACGGACCACCTGAGCTACGACGCGGTCGGGCTGCCCGGCTTCCAGTTCATCCAGGACCCGATGGACTACGAGACGCGGACGCACCACTCGGACATGGACACGGTCGACCGGCTCCATGCGGCGGACCTTCAGCAGGCCGCCGTGGTCGAGGCAATCTTCCTCTACAACACGAGTGAGCGCGAGGCGATGATGCCGCGCAAGCCGTTCCCGCATCCGGAGCTGGAGAAGGAGAGGACGGCTCCGCTGAAGGGCGTGTTTCCAGGGGAGATCATGGAGACCGGCAAGTAAATAGTTGTTCGGGGTAAGCGGCGGGGCTTCGACTCCGCCGTTCTTATTCGCGATAGGCGGACAAGAGGCGGCCCGAGGAGCCGAGTACCTGAAGGTGGTCGGTACGGCCACCGAAGTAGCGGGCATTGAGCTCTGTCGTGCCGAGGTCTTCGATGAGGCGAAAGGCGTGGAGTTCGTGGGCGATCTCATCAGGGGTGAAGAAGAGCTGGAACGGTTCTCCGACTTGCGCGACACGGGCGGTGAGCGAGTCACGCGCGAGTTGCTCGTCATGCCGCAAACAGTGGCGGGGCTGTGCGTAGTCGAGCACAACAGCAGTACCGTGTGGCTGGGCGGCGATGAAGGCCAGAGTGCCGCGGAAGGTCTCGAGGGTGAGATAGACCACGACGCCGAGCCAGGCGAAAACCGTGGGTCGGGTCGCGTCGTGGCCTAGATCCGCGAGTTGAGCGGCGAGGGATTGGGTCTCAAAATCGACGGGGACGAAGGTGGCTGCTTCGGGTAGAGCAGCGGCATGGAGGAGAGCGCGCTTCCAGGCTTGAGTGGCCGGATGGTCCACCTCGAAGACGCGGACGGTGGAGTAGGGGTTGCGGAGGGCGAAGGTGTCCAGGCCGGCACCGAGCAGGACGTATTGTGTGACTCCGCTCTGAACCGCAGTGGCAAGCGTTTCTTCAGCATACCGGCTGCGGACGACGAGCCAGGCGCGAAGGGCGGCGGAGTCGAGGCGGAGTTTGCCGCGCCCATTCGGGGTACGGTCGAGTTCTTCGGCGTGTGGTCCCAGGATGCGGATGGCAAAAGGGTCTTCGAGGATGAGGGGACGAGCGTCGACCAGCTGGTGGGCGGCGCGGCGGAGAGCGACCCGAAAGGCGGTGCGAGATGGCTGAGCAGGCTGCATGGGTGAGAGTGCAATCGCAGGTCCTTCGACTTCGCTCAGGATGACAGCCTTTGGAAGCAAAACCTGGTTAGAGCGAGCGGATAATGGAGGCGGCGATGCTCTCGACCGGAACGGTCTTACGCTGGGGCGCGTCACGAGCTGGATCGTAGAAGAGGAGGCGGCCGCAGGTTTCACAGCTCATCATCTCGTCGGTGTTGGTACGGTCGCGGAGATCGTTCCAGCGCTGCGGGCGAAGCATCATCTGGCAGGCCATGCATTTCTGGTTGAGTGCTTCGGCGACGGCGGTGCCCTTCCCTTTGGCAATGCGGTCGTAGGTGGCGAGGGCGGCATCGCCGATCAACGGTCGTAGGGCAAACCGCTGGGCGTCGACCCCGGCCAAAGCAGTGTGGTCTGCCGCCACAGTCGCCGCGGTGCGGGTACGCTCCTGGGCGAGGACCTTCTCGGCGGTTCCAACGGCAGCGTCGGCCAGGGTGCGCTGGGCTTCAAGGGCCTCGGAGCGCTCCATCGACTCCAGCTCAGCGTCTTCAAGGCGGGTAATTTCACCTTGGGCGAAGGCGATCTCATGCTCAAAGGCGGCGACCTGGACGGTGTTGACAGCCAGGTCGAGCTGCTTGCGAACGCGAGCAATCTTGACCTGGTGGTCCTTGATGTCCGACTCCTGACGGCGGCGGAGAGCTTCTTCCTTGGCGATCAGGTCAAGCACGACGGCGCGCTGTCCGGTGACCGCGGTGAGTTTGGCTTCAAGGGAGGCCACGAGTTTCGGCAGCGCGGCAATCTCGTCCCGCAGGCGTCTGGCCTCAAGGTCGTGTGTCTGGAGTGTCATTAGATGCGGCAGGTCGGGGTGCATGGGACGGTGTTCCTCATCGGTGCGCTGAGCGGCGCGCGCGGGTACGAGATCAAACTTTAGCATTCCCATGGTGGCGACGGCTTACATTCGGATAGCGATTTGTGCGTCCGGGATGCGGCGAGGGAATCTAAAGTTGTATCAATGGCCACGGCAACCGCACAGCTGGAGACAACGGAAGCGGCACAAGCCCGTGCGGATGCGGCGTGGAAGCCCAAGGCCAATCCATGGGCGATCGCAATCACCGTGACCTTGGCGACCTTCATGGAGGTGCTCGATTCGTCGATCGCCAATGTATCGTTGCCTCACATCGCGGGATCGCTCGGGGCGTCCCAGGACGAAGCGACCTGGGTGTTGACGTCGTATCTGGTGGCAAACGCGGTCATCCTGCCGGCCAGTGCGTACCTTACGACGTTCATTGGCCGCAAGAAGTTCTACATGATCTGCGTGGTGCTGTTCGGCATCAGCTCGGCCCTGTGCGGCCTGGCTCCCTCGTTGGGGATTCTGGTGCTGTGCCGGGTGATCCAGGGCGCGGGTGGAGGTGGCCTAGCCCCGAGCGAACAGGCCATCTTGGCCGACACGTTCCCACCGCAGCAACGTGGTCAGGCTTTTGCTTTGTATGGTTTAGCCGTGGTCGTGGCCCCGGCGATCGGGCCGACGCTGGGCGGCTGGATTACGGATAATTACGATTGGCGTTGGATCTTCTTTATTAATGTACCCATCGCAATGGTGTCGCTGTTCCTCACAAACCGGTTGGTCGAGGACCCGCCGCACATCAAACAAGAAGTAGCGGAAGCGGTCAAGCGTGGCCTGAATCTCGACTTTTTCGGATTCGGGCTGCTGGCGTCGGGCTTCGGTTCGCTTGAGTTCGTCCTGGATAAAGGTCAGGAAGACGATTGGTTTGGATCGAACGTGATCACGTTCTTTACGGTGTTGTGCGTGGCTTCGCTGGTGACGCTTATCGTTTGGGAGCTGTATCAGCTCAAGCTGAAGAACCGGCCAATCTTGAACCTGACTCTCTTCAAGCGGAAGACGTTTGCCATCCCGTTTTGCCTGATGTTTGTACTTGGATTTTCGTTATATGGCACAACGGTGCTGATTCCGCAGATGGTGCAAACGCTGCTGGGATACACGGCGGAGCTGGCCGGGCTGGTGATCTCGCCCGGCGGCGTTATGATCATGTGCATGATGCCGGTGGTGGGCTTTCTGATCGGGCGGAGCGATCCAAGAAAGCTGATCTCCATCGGATTTTTTATTGTCGCGACTTCGCTGCTGTTGATGCATACGTTCTCCCTGCAATCCAGCTTCAAGTACATCATGTGGGTGCGCGTCTATCAGGCCTCCGGGCTGGCGTTCTTGTTCATTCCGATCAACACGATCAGCTACACCGGCGTGGCGCGCGCGCAAAACAACGATGTGGCGGGCCTGACGAACCTGGCGAGAAACATCGGCGGATCGGTGGGGACGGCGTTTGTGGCGACGATGCTGTCTCGCGGGCAGCAACGGCATGAGGCCTACATGATCCGGAACCTTACCCCCGACACGAAGAACTTTCAGAATCAGGTGCGGTCATTGAAGGAGAGCTTTGGCGGCTCGGGGCCGGGGACGATCACCGGCCCGGGTGTGCATACCGCGCAGGCGTACATCTACAATCTCCTGCATCGCCAGTCCGCCATGTTGGCCTATTTAGACATCATTGCCATCTTCGCGGTGTTCTGTTTCTGCATGATCCCATTGGTCTTCCTGATCGGAAAGATTAAACCGGCGACTGACGCCCCCGTGCATTAGACTCGTCGAGCTAAGTTTGGGCGGGAACTGTCGTGCCGCGCGAGTAGGTGCGAGGTGCAAGGAAGTGCAATCGTGGATGAGGAGCTAATCAACGGATACCGGCCCGCCTGGTGGAAGGAGGCTGTGGTCTACCAGATTTACCCGCGCTCGTTTATGGATTCAAGCGGCGACGGCATTGGCGATCTGAAAGGAATTACCTCGAAGCTGGACTACATCGCCGAATTAGGCGTGAACGTCATCTGGCTTAGCCCGCACTACGATTCGCCCAACGCTGACAATGGATACGACATCCGGGATTACCGCAAGGTGATGACGGAGTTTGGCACCATGGCCGACTTCGATGAGATGCTGGCTGGTATTAAGCAACGCAAGATGAAGCTGATCGTCGACTTAGTGGTGAACCATACGTCCGATGAGCATCGGTGGTTTGTGGAGAGTAGAAAGTCGAAGGACAATCCTTACCGCGACTACTATATTTGGAAGCCAGGCAAGCCGGGAGGACAGCCGCCGAATAACTATCCCTCCTTCTTCTCCGGATCTGCGTGGACGTACGATTCTATAACCGCCGAATATTATCTCCACTATTTTGCGAATAAGCAGCCTGACCTGAACTGGGACAATCCCAAGGTGCGCAAAGAGGTGTACAGCCTGATGCGCTTCTGGCTGGACAAAGGGGTCGACGGCTTCCGCATGGACGTGATCCCGCTGATCTCCAAACGCGCCGGACTGCCCGACTTGACCGCCTCAGAGCTTCGCCGTCCAGACCTTGCCTACGCCAATGGGCCGCATATGCACGAGTATCTGCAGGAGATGAACCGCAGCGTGATGGCGAAGTACGATGTGATGACCGTGGGCGAGGCGCTCGGCATCTCGCTGGAGCAGACGCCGCTGATTGCGGGCGAGGACCGGCATGAACTCAACCTGATCTTCAACTTCGACGCGATCCGCTTCAATCGCGACGGGTTGGCGTTGAAGCCGTTTAACCTACCCGCTCTGAAGGCCATCTACGACCGGCACGTGAAGGTGCTCGATACCGGTGTTTGGGACACCGTCTTTCTCTCCAACCACGACAATCCCCGCATCGTCTCAACCTTTGGCGACGACTCACCCGAGTTTCGCGTTCGGTCGGCCAAGCTGCTCGAAACGCTTCTGCTTACCCAGCGGGGAACGCCGTTTCTCTTCCAGGGCGACGAACTGGGGATGACTAACTATCCCTTTCAGAACATCACAGAGATCGAGGACATCGAAGCGCAGAACGCCTATAAGGCACTGGTGCTGACCGGGCAAGTCACGGACGCGACCTATATGGCAGAGATGCGGCAGACCAGCCGCGACAACTCTCGGACCCCCATGCAATGGAACGATTCGGCGCACGGTGGATTTACGACCGGGGCTAAGTCGTGGCTAGCGGAAAATCCTAACTACAAAGAGATCAACGCGGCCAATGAAGCTAGCGCTCCGGACTCCGTGTACCACTACACCGCGACGATGATTGCGCTTCGGCAGAAAACTCCCGCTCTAATCTATGGTGATTACACCGACATCGATCTAGAAAACACGCAGATCTTCGCTTACACCCGCGTACTAGGCCTTGAGAAGTATCTAGTCGTGATGAACTTCTCGCGCGAAGAAGTCAGTTACAAGCTTCCCGAAAGCCTCAAAGCAGGCAAGCTGATGCTAAACAACCTGGAAGGTGCCGAGAAAGATGCTTCAACCTTGCACTTGAGGGGCTGGGAAGCGCGAGTTTACCGGTACTAAAGAAGGCCCATGTCCCAGAAGTGGGCACGGGCCTCAGACATTTAGAACTGGTGATACGGTCCGCCGAGAATGTGCTGGACGCCGACGCTGTAGCCGCGGCTGTTCTTAGGAATTGCTATCTACCGTGATCAAACTGGCTTCGGGTTACGCTCCTGAAACTGCCGCTGGTGCCAGTAAGGGTAGGCCAGAGGCACGTCGCTCGCCGCATCGAGCCGGGCGATCTGCTCTGTTGTGAGGGTCCATCCCACGGATGCTAGATTCGCCTTCAGCTGTTCTTCGTTACGCGCACCGATGATCAGAGTGGATACCGTGGGGCGTGTCAGCAGCCAGTTGAGGGCTATCTGCGGGACCGATTTCCCCGTTTCAGCCGCGACCTCATCGAGCGCGTCCACCACCTGGTAAAGATACTCGTCCGCCGGCAACGGGCCGTTGTCGAGGACGACCTTGGTGTTGAGGCGGCTTTCGGCGGGCGGCGGCTGTCCGCGCCGGATTTTGCCCGTCAGGCGACCCCATCCAAGCGGCGACCAGACCAGCGCGCCGACCCCCTGGTCGAGCGCCAGTGGCATCAGCTCCCACTCATAATCGCGGCCGATTAGCGAGTAGTACACCTGATGGCCAACATACTTCGCCCAGCCATAGCGCTCGGAGACGGAGAGCGACTTCATCAGGTGCCAGCCGGAGAAGTTGGAGCAGGCAATGTACCGGACCTTGCCTTCACGAATGAACTTGTCAAGGGTGTTCAGAACTTCGTCGACCGGCGTCGTTGCGTCGAAGGCGTGCAGGTGATAGATGTCGACGTAGTCGGTGTTCAGCCGGCGGAGTGAGCCTTCAAGCGCCTGCACCAGGTGGTAGCGGCTTGACCCAACATTGTTCTCGCCCGGCCCGAAACGGAAGGTCGCCTTGGTGGAAAGCAGAATGTCCTCCCGCTTGAGGTGGGCGGTAGCCTTGGCGAGAGCGGTCTCGCTACCGCCGCGCGAGTATACATCGGCGGTGTCGAAGAAGTTGACCCCGGCGTCCATGCAGAGGTCAACGATGCGCCGCGCCTCCTCGTCGGTCGTCTTCGACCACGCTTGAAAAAACTCATCGTTGGTTCCAAAGGTGCCTGCGCCGAAGCACAAGACGGGAACCTTCATACCGGATCTGCCGAGTTGACGATATTCCATAGAGCGTCTGATGAAGAGGCTTGGACTGACGATGCCTCGTTATGATGGACGAGTGAGTTCGTTGTTCGAAGAAGAGGAGGAGCTGCCGCCGACCTGGGTGGACGGCAGCGAGGTCTTCCACACCACCGAGAAGTGCCAGCGGCTGCAGGCGATTCCGCGCAACCGGCGGGTCAGCGGCAAGCCGGGAGTGAAGCTGCGGCTGTGCTTCAACTGCGAAGATATCGTGCGAACCAAGCGGTCAGGTTGATGGGTAGCAGCATCCTTACTGCAGGAGGAGAGAGATGATGCGAAAGAATGTGGTACTAGCGGCAGTCCTGTTGGCGATGACGACCGGTTTAAGCGGCTGTCTGGTTGCCGGGTATTCGAGCGGTGGCGGCTTCTTCGTCTGGCCGGGAAGCATCGCAATTACGGTCATTCTGCTGCTGATCTTCTTCTTTCTGCGGCGCGGACGATAGCAGAAGCCCACGCTGCGAGGGCAAACGCGATCATCCAGCTTTAGGCCGTTAGTAAGCGGCGCCGGACGATCCCCGCCAGGCCAGCCACGCCGGTGCCGAGCAGGACCAGACAGGAAGGTTCGGGAGTCGGCGCGACGGTGTTTGGAAGGGTTAGCAATCCGTCTGTGATGTAGTAGTTCCCGCTTGTGCTTTCGTAGGCATGGATGCTGCCTGAGTTTGCGGCGAAAGGATCGCCCGACGCGCTCATCAACAGGGCATCGCTTACGGTGAAGTTGAGTTCATCGCCTCCCCCAAAGGCGGTGTGATACACCACATCCACCGTTGTGAGCCCGTTCTGCACGAAGCTGTAATCCGTTGCAGGAGCCTGAATCGGTCCAATGACGGGAAAAGGAGGGGCAATCGGAATGGCAGGATCGACAAAGGAAAAATAAGGTCTGCCGTTGATGGTTGCGGTGATGTTCGCCGCGGTCGCGTACCCGGTCGTGGAGTCGAAGGTGACCGTGCCGGAAAGAGTCCCGGTGTCCACACCATTTGGGTAGTAGTACCTTGTGCCGTAGACATTCCCGCTCACGTTGAGGACTACGGAGCTGGCGCATGCTGTACCCTCGGACCACAGTGCGCTCAATATGATGATGAGAGCGAGTCTTATAAGCATGCGATGTTCCTCGCGCAAGTTGATTTCAGGCGGCTTATGTCTTACCAAGCGCCTGTCGACCATTGCCACGTACCATACACCTTCCCAATCACAAGAGAATAGCCGTACCGGGTCGTTTGAGGTGTACGCAGTAGAGAACCCACGTCCCATGGAGAGACGTGGGCAATTGCGGTGATCAGTTTGAGAAACGACGGCGGGCCGCTCCTGCAAGACCGAGTACGCCGGTGCCGAAGAGAATCAGGGAAGACGGCTCCGGGGTGGAGGCGACGGGCGGAAGAGCGTTGGGATCGGTAAGCCTACCGCTGTTGATGGTGATCACGTTCTCCGTGCCCTGGCCGATTACTGCGGGCGCAATCATCGGATCGCCATAGTAGCTGGTGAGTAAGGCGTCGCTTACCGTAAACTTGAGTGCGTCGGAGCTATAACCGACTAGGCTCTCCACAACCTGTACGGTGGTGTCGCCGTTCTGCTGGAAGCTATAGTTGGAGGAGAGAGTTCCGTACGGCGGGATCGCGGTTACAACCGGGATAGACGAGGCTTTAAACGTGAAGCCCGCAGCGCTGCCGAAGTATGCAGTGATGTCTTCGGCGGTGGCCTGATTGGTTACCGTATCAAATGTCACGGTCCCACTAAAGGTGCCTTTCACGGGATTGTTGCCTTGAAATGCCTGCGTGATGGTGCCATTGGCGTCCAGGACAAGGGAGCTGGCGTGCACATGGGAAGCAAGGCACGTAAGGGCGGCGGAGACGAACAGAGCGAGTTTGGCGCGCATGGATGATCCTCTAAGGTTGGAATGGTTGGCAAACGTGTCCGTTGATGTCGCCTGAGAGAAAGGAGAATGATCCAGATGGAGCCGAGTGCCTTCAGGTTGTAAGTCGTTACGTATCTTTGGCGACATAGTACAACACTCGTATGCAATGAGTGAGACAAACCTTATGTAGACGGCCGATCCACCTGGCTGAAGTAAACCTTTTCCACGGCGTCGACGGTGTCAATCTCGGCGAGTGGTTTGTCGGTGCGGATGCGGAGAATGCGGGGGAAGCGAAGGGCAAAGCCGCTGGCATGGCGGTCGGAGCGCATGATGTTGTTGAAGGCGACTTCAAGGATGACAAGCGGCTCGACCGTGCGGAAGTGGCCAAAGTCCTCCAGCGTGTGCGCCTTGAGGAAGTCGGTCAGCTCGGTTATCTCCACGTCGGTCACGCCAGAGTAAGCCTTCCCGACGTTCAGCAACTCGCCGTTGGCCGTATAGCTTGGCCCACGCACGGCAAAGGTGTAGTCGGAAAGGAAGGCGGCGCGGCGGCCACTGCCGTACTCGGCTCCGGTGATGACGACGTCGAGGGTGGCGAGTTCGCGTTTGAGCTTCACCCAGGCTAGGCCGCGCCGTCCAGGCTGGTACGCGGAGTTCGTGGCCTTCAGCATCACGCCTTCGTTTGATCGGGCGCGCGCGTCGGCGTAGGCACGGTCAATGTCGGCGGCTGATTCGACGAGCCGCGCCGGGGAGAGCATTAAGCGCGGAAGAGGCTTCGCTGCTGGCGTGGGTGGGGAAGAGCCGAGGAGGAGTTCGGCTTGCGGCTTCCTGGTTGAAGGCGCAGCCAACGGAGAGACGATACGGTCGACCATCTGCTCGACGGCGGCCTCCAAGCGGTTACGGCGGTCGATTAGCGGCAGATCGAGAGCAAGCTCGCCGCGATGGACCATGAGGTCGAAGGCCATGAAGACGACCGGGATCTGCGCGCGCATCTCGTCTGAGACCTTCTTGCGGCCAATCCTCTGACCAAGCGTGGCAAAAGGCAGAGCGCGGGCGGCAATCGATTTGTCCGCTTCGGTCCCAGAGGCGAAGTCCCACCCGAGGATCTCCCCGTCCAGGATCATCGGGCCGTCAACATCGGGCAAGACGTGGGCGAAGGCTTCGGCTAGCTCCGGGAAGCTGCCGGTGATGTCTTCGCGGTTACGGGAGTAAAGGGCGACCCTACCGGGATGATGCGGATCGCCGCAGTGCACCTGCGCGCGCATACCATCATACTTGTCTTCAAGAAGGGCCTCGACGCGACCGCTTGGCGGCTGTGCGGATGGAGCGATCTCCGACTGCCCGGCTTCTGATTGCGTAGGGCTGTTCTTCGCAAGCTTTTTACGGGCGAGCACCTTCTCGGGCTTGGGTGCTTTTTCCGTAAAGCGGTCCACCGCCTCTTCCGGGCTCTCGACCGGGGAGGCGAGCATAAAGCCGAGAGGGTGGAAGAGGCTCATGCGCGCCTCGGCAAGCGTGCCATGGAAGGCGCGCCGTGTGGCCGAGACGAGATCGGCTTCGAGCATGACCGCGTGGCGCAACTCGGTTACGGACGCGTTGGCGGCGACCGCAATCGCCTCTTCGATCAGGCTCTGCTTTACCCCAATCCGCATATCTCCCAGCATCAGCTTCAGCAGGTATTTGGCCTCGACCGGCGTGGCCCGGCGGAGAAGGGACTCCACCATGCCTGACCGGATGGCGGTCGTGCGGGCCACGGCCATCTCGGCAAAGGCGTCGCGGACCTCGGCCAGCGTGATGGAGGGCTCGGGCGCAGGTCGTTCCAGCAGGAGGTCGTGGGCGGCCGCGCCGAGATCGCCATGACGCCGGTAGGCCGCAGTCAGCTGCTCGCCGCTAGCTTCCGTGACGCTGAGGACTGCCTTGCTGAGCAGAGCGCCCCCGGCGTTCAGCTTGCGCGGATCAGCCTCGGAAAAGGGTGCTCCGGCGAGGTAGAGCGCAAAGAGGCCCGCATCTTCAGTATCGGGAGAAAGCTGATGCACCGCGCCGATGGTCTTAGCGATCGCCGCACGCTTCTTCAAGCGGCTGCCCTCGGAGGCGAACTGGTCGGCGAGGCTGGCCAGGTTTGCGAAGAGGGCCATCTTTATAAGGATGCAGCTTTATGCAATCAAGTCAGCGCTTTCGATGCTAGAAAAGCCTGCAGTGCAGCATTGCAAAGCTCGGGGGCGTCCTGCTGGACCCAGTGGGAGACACCGGGAAGGAAGCGCAGCGTAAGGTCGCGTACATACCGGTCGGTACCATCTGTCGTGTGCTTGGAGAGAAAGGCGTCCTCTTCGCCCCAAAGCAGAAGGGTCGGCGTCTCGATGATGGCAAAGCCTTGTTGCCGCTGGCGTTTCAGGCCGCCGCCCCCGACAAAGGCGCGATACCAGTCGATCATCGCCTTCAGCGCGCCGGGCCGGGCCGCGTTGGCGCACGTGGCTGCAAGCAGGTCGCGTGGAAACAGATCGGGCTGGCTTGAGGTGCGGAGCATCGAGCGACCGATCGCCGCCGCACCGTTGCGGGCGAGCAAACGCTCTGGCAGCCACGGCAGCTGAAACGCACCCACATACCAGGAGCGGATCGCCTGCGCGGGGTTCCAGAGCAGGCTGCGGGCGAAGCACGCCGGATGCGGGACGTTGATGATGACAAGCTGTTCGATGGGCCGTACCTGGCGCATGCAGAAGCACCACGCAACGATGCCGCCCCAATCGTGTCCAAGCAGCACGACGCGCTTGGCCCCTGACGCGTCGATCAGCCCGGCTACATCCGCCATCAAGTGTTCGAGCGCATAGTCCTCCATGCGCGGCGGCCGGGTAGAGCATCCGTAGCCGCGCTGGTTAGGTGCCCAGACGCGGTAACCCATCCCGGCTAATAGCCGCATCTGGTCGGCCCAGCTCAGGGCGACCTCCGGAAAGCCATGGAGACAAAGAGCGAGCGTGTCGCCCGTCCCACAGGTAAGGACCTCGAAGTCCAGCCCATTGGCGTGGATGCACTGAGCTTCAACATCGTTGGGCGACGGCGGCGTACTCCTGTCTTGTCTCAGTGGGGCTATAACCATGCGATTACGCAACGGCGGTCAGCGGCTCAGAGGGGTGGGCCGTTAGAAAGTCGACGCGGATGCGCTTGCGACCGCCCTTGGTGAAGGACACCAGGAACATCTCGCCTTGCGCGTCGATCACCTTGCCCGTGCCGAAGCGCGGATGCTCGACGCGATCGCCAGGGCTAAACGCCGCACGTGGAGGTGCTGCGGGTGCGGGAGGCTGCTCACGCAGCGGGGGGTGTTCGGCCACGGCCTGTTTAGCGACGGCGGCCTCCTCCTTGGAGGCGCAATTGTCACAACGCTTGCACGGGTCGCCTTCGGGGTCGGCGAAGTACTTCCGAATAAGCTGTGTGCGACACTCGCAGCTCTCCGCATAGTGCATCATCTCGGCGAGGCGGTCGCGGTCGTGCTCGGCGCGATCTGTATAGGTCTTCAGGAGTTCTTCGAGCGCGGGGTCGTCAGGAATGCCGTTCGGCAAGGAGAACCCTTTGCGCGTACGCTGAACGATGCCTTCGCTCGTCAGTAGATGGAGGACGACCTGCGTGCGCCGCAAACCCACGCCAGACTGGTCCGCGATCTGCTTGACGGTTGTTGGACGCGGAGGCTTGGGAGCATCAGCGTCGGCGATGGTAAGCGGAGAGCCGTCAAGCGCGTGGAGGACGGCCGAAAGCTCCTCGAGCTTGGGGTAGCGTCCAGCCAGGAAATAGGTCTTGAATACGTTTGTCCTCCAACTTATAGAGGAGGACGGCGCGGGCGGCTTGGCCATCTCGTCCGGCGCGCCCCGCCTCCTGGTAGTAGGTCTCGACGGAGTCTGGAAACTCGAAGTGGAAGACAAACCGGATATCGGGCTTGTCGATGCCGAGGCCGAAGGCTTTAGTCGCGATCATGACCTTATGGTCTCCGCGCATAAAGGCCTGCTGAACGGCCTCGCGTTCCCGGGTGCCCATCTTGCCGTGATAGTGCGCGGTCGAGACGCCGTGCTCACAAAGCCATTCGTAAAGCTCGTCCGCGCTGCGCGTGCTGGCGGTGTAAATGATCCCGGTGCCCTGCTCCTCATTGACCATGGCCAAAATCCGGTTGAGCTTGGACTGAAGATTGACCGTGGGGTGAACGGCGAAGGAGAGGTTCTCGCGCTCAACGCCGGTGTTGATGCGCACCGCTTCGGGGACGTTGAGAATCTCGAGGATCTCCCCGGCGGCCTCGGGCGTGGCCGTGGCGGTCAAAGCGAGGACGGGCGGGTTGCCAAGCGCTTTACGCGCAAAGCCAAGGTTCAGATAGGCCGGACGGAAATCATGTCCCCACTGCGAGATGCAATGCGCCTCGTCGACGACAAAGAGGCTGATGCCTCCGGCGTCGTTCAAGGAAGCCACAAACTCCTCATTCTCCAGGCGCTCCGGCGTGACGTAGATCAACTGCGAGCTGCTGTGCTCAATATGTTCGGCAGCGGCCTCCGCCTCGACGGTGGTGAGGGTGGAGTCGATCTTCTCCACAGCGATAGCGGCCTGCTCGGCCTTCTCCTGCTGGTCCTGCATCAGCGCGATGAGCGGGCTGACGACGACCACCGGCTTTGGCAGAAGAAGCGCGGGAAGCTGATACGTCAGGGACTTGCCCGCGCCCGTTGGCATGATGGCCAGGACGCTGCTCCCGGCGAAGACGCTCTCGAGAACCTCTCGTTGGCCCGGGCGAAAGCTCTTGATGCCAAAGCGGGTACGGGCCTCTTTCAGAAAGCTCTTGAAGGAAATTGGTTCAGGCGCCGCGTTCATGGTGAGCTGTTCTCCGCCACGTTCAGATGCAGGATGCAGAAGGCCGGAGGCCTGGTTTATAGCTGCGACTCCGCCTTCTGTTCCTGATAGTGGCCGATGTTCTGGTAGACGCTGTCCGGAAACTTGAGCGTGCGGTAAAGATTGCCGCAGTCCGGGTCTTCCGGGCTCGGCAGGATTGGGAACTCCTGCTCCTTCTGCCATGCCAGGATGCGGTCGCGCTTGGGCGGATTGTAGTCGCGGCCTTCCACCTGCCGCAGCATCAGGGTCGCCTGCTCCTCGGAGAAGTCTGGGTCCTTGGTAAGGTAGCTCAGCATCTCTGAGTCTGACAGGAAGTGGCGCGCGACCATGGCGAAGACCAGTCGGCCATAATGCCCGATGTCCTGGCCGTCTTCGAGCGAGTCGAGCAGGTGGGCCATCATGGAGTCCTGCCGGAGTGCCTCGACCCCGCCTGTCTCCTCAACGGGTTCCTCGTGCGGTGCTTTGCTCTCCAACGCGGCGAGTTTGGCCTCCGCCTGCTCGGCCCGAGCCACTGCGTCGTCCAGCTCTACCTTCATCGCTTCTTTCGTTGCGGCCATGCTTCCTCCAATTCTTCGCTCTCTCTTCGCTATAGTAGACGAGAGTTGTTAAAGTGGGGTTGCTTCGTGTTCAGCTACATTAAGGAGATGCAGCAGAGTTCCGTCCTTCCAGGAGTCTCGATCCAGCAGCACGTTCAAGAGCTCGCCCCCTGGTTTCACAACATGGTGGTGGGTGGAGTGCGCACCGCGCCCGGCCACTTTCTCGGCGACTACCCCGAGGTGAAGTACCGCCACTACCGCGATCTGCTGCCGGCCGATATGCGCGGCATGAGTGTGCTCGACATCGGCTGCAACGCCGGCTTCTACTCTATGGAGATGAAGCGGCGGGGGGCGTCGCGGGTGCTCGGGATCGACACAGACCCGCACTATCTTCGGCAGGCTCGTTTCGCGGCTGAGATCGAAGACCTGGCGATCGCCTTCGAACAGATGACGGTGTGGGAGATCGGCGCGCTTAAGGAGCGGTTCGATCTCGTCATCTTTATGGGGGTGCTCTACCACCTGCGGCATCCGCTGCTCGCGCTTGATCTGATCCATGAGCACGTCGCCAAGGACCGGCTCCTCTTCCAAAGTATGCTGCGGGGCGGCATGTCCGTGGGCACCGTCGCCGACGACTACCCGATCACCGCGCCGGTCGACTTCGAGGCCCCGGAGTTCCCGAAGATGCACTTCATCGAGCGGCGCTATGCCAACGACCCAACGAACTGGTGGATACCAAACCGTGCGGGCGTCGAAGCCATGCTGCGCTCGGCAGGCTTTCGGATCGAAGCGCAGCCGGAGGACGAGACCTATCTATGCCGGTGGGAGCCGCTTGGGGAGCCAGTCGACGGCCCTCGCTGCGTGTACCCGCACCCAGGCTCGTAATGGGCGAGGCGACCGAGGACCAGGCCAGCGCCGCGCGGTGGATGCGGGCCATGTTGGCGGGCGACTTCGAAGCGGCGTGGCGGGAGAGCGACGCGACCCGGGTGCGCGGCTTGGCCGATCCGCACCGCTTCTGGCAGGGCGAAGAGCTAACCGGAAAGCGGGTCATCGTGCGTTGCCTGCATGGCTTCGGCGACACAGTGCAGATGCTCCGGTATGCTCCTGCCCTGAACGTAATAGCGCAGAGCGTGGTGTGGGAGGTTCCGCCACGAATGGTCGAGCTTGCGCCGTTTTTCACCGGCCTGGAGCGGGTGGCGACCTGGGGCGAAGAAGCTCCGCCCTGGGACGTGCAGATCGAGGTCATGGAGCTTCCATACCTGATGCGGACTGGCTTGCGACAGCTACCGATCGCTACCGGCTACCTGAAGCTGCCGGAGGTGGTCGTCGCAAAAGCCACTCTCGCGATAGGTAAGAGAAGTCGCCCGCGTGTAGGGCTTGTATGGGCGGGTGGCGATTGGAACGCGTCGAGGTCAGTACCTTTCCAGCTTTTCCAACCTCTGCTCAACGTACTGGATTTGGAGTTCTGGAATCTGCAAGGTGGAGTGTCCGCCCGCGAGGCGGAGGGGACGGCCATGCGGGATGCGACATCCATCTGCGGCAACGGGCAGCTGGCGCTAGCGGCGACCATTGCCAACCTCGACCTGGTGATTAGCGTGGATACGCTGGCCGCGCATGCGGCGGGAGCGATAGGCAAGCCGGTCTGGGTGCTGCTCCAGGCCGCAGCCGACTGGCGATGGATGCTCGACCGGAGCGACAGCCCTTGGTATCCAACCATGCGGCTGTTCCGCCAGCGCGTGCAAGGCGATTGGGGAGAGCTGGTCGACAGGGTGGCGGCGGCTCTGGCGAGTCACCGCTGGTAAACTTAAAAGTATGAAGCAGGCATGGGATAGCTATGACGCGTACCTGTTCGACATCGACGGAACGCTGCTGAACTGCACCGACGCGGTGCACTACTTTGCCTTCTGCGAGGCACTGAAGATGCTCTCCGGACGCCCGCTGAACCTCGATGGCGTCGTCGCGCACGGCAATGTAGATGAGGGCATCCTTCGGGACGCGCTCGTGCTAGCGGGGGTGCCGGAGGCGCAGTGGCGACCCCGGCTAGCTGAGGCGGGCCAGGGAATGTGCGCGTTTGTAGAGGCGCGGCAGGCAGACTTGTGCGTCGACGTGCTGCCGGGCGTGCGGGAGGTTTTGGCGCATCTTCGAAGGAAGGGCGCGGTGCTGGGCGTCGCCACGGGGAACCTGGCGGGTATCGGGCGGGCGAAGCTAGGAGCGGCGGGGCTGCTGGAGTGCTTCGACTTCGGTGGCTACAGCGATAGCTTTGGAACGCGCGCTGCGGTGTTCCGCGCATCGCTAACTGAGGCTCGACGACGGGCCGGAGCGGATGCGCGGGTGTGTGTGCTGGGCGACACACCAGCCGATGTGCAAGCTGCGCGGGCGAACAACTTGGACGTGGTCGCCATAGCTACCGGCATTTACAGCTTCGATGTATTGAGAGCCGAGAAACCAGACTGGTGTGTGCGCTCCATGACAGAGCTGCTTGCACTCTAGGAGCAGCCGGACAGAATTCGTTCAAACTGCTCGGCGCGATGGGCGGCGGTGTGCTCGGCAAGGATGCGGCTGCGGGCGTTACGGCCGAGGCGGTGGCGTTCGGCGTCAGTGGTGTGCTGAAGGATGTCGGATACCTGGGTGCCATCCGCCGGGAGAAGGATCTCTTCGCCGGGGGTGAGGAGATTGCTCAGCCCCGGCCAGTCGTCCGAAAGGATGGCGGCTCCGCAAGCCGCGGCCTCGAAGAGACGGACGGAAGGCGAGTATCCGGCTGCCACCATGTCGTCGCGCGTGAGATTGAGGGTAAAGCGGCTCGACGAGTAAAAGGCTGGGTGGTCGGCGGGGGCAACGTGGTCGAGATGGCGGACATTCGGCTGCCAAAGCGTGTCGGCGGGATACTGCGGCCCGGCAACGAGGAAGGTCCTCTCACGAAGGAAAGCCGCGGGCGCATCCAGCAGATGCATAAGCTTCGGCTGGCGGTCGGCGGCGTAGGTGCCGAGATAGCTCAGGTCGGCATGGAACTCTGGGCGAGGCTGCGTCGGGCGGTAGAGGTCCGGGTCGACCGAGCAGAAGAATGGAAGGGCTTTCTTCGCCCCGAAGCGCTGCTCCAACTCTTGCAGGACGGGACCTCCGGTGAAGCTCAGGTAAGTGGCGTAATGGGGGATGTCGGCGGCGTCGAGATAGGCTACGCTGCCTTTACTGCGAAGGGCCGCGAGGGTGATCGGCGTGTCGATGTCGTAGAAGAGAACGGGGCAGCGTGCCTGCGCGAAGAGGGCCCGAGAGGCCAGCGTGGCGTCCGGAAAGTACGAGCCGACGAGGATGGCATCGGCGTCGGACGCCGCGGTGAGGAGGGCGCGGCTGTCCTGCTCCCACGATTCGTAGAGCTCGACGGTGCAGAACTCGGGGTACGACAGGTCGCGATGGCTTTGGTACCACTCCACATCCTTCTCAATGAAGTGGATGCGATGTCCGCGCCGGGCGAGAGCGCGAAGAAGAGCGCGATAGGTCGTCGCATGGCCGTTGCCCCACGACGAGGTGATGCTAAGACCGAAGACTACCAGCTTCATGCGGTAGCCCGGACGGCTAACGCATGCTTGAAGGCTGCTTCTGCTTGAAGCGCGCGTTGTGCGTAGGTGTGGTCGCGAAGGGCGCGAGCATGGAAGGCATCGCCGATCCGTCTGCGGCTTGACGGGTCGTGTGTCGCCAGGGCGGAGACCACATCTTCGGCAGTCTTGACGACCAGGATCTCCGTGCCAGGTTCAAAGCAGTCGTCTATTCCTGGCCAATCATCGCAGAGCAGGCAGGTGCCCGCGCCCGCGACCTCAAAGACGCGCGTCGGCGGCGAAAAGCCGGAAGTAGCCATGGACGCCCGGTTGATGTTCATCACCATGCCAGCCGAGCAGTTGACACGATTGTGCTCGGCAGTCGGGACGTGGCCGATGTAGCGGACGTTCGGCGGCATGGCCTTATCGCCCCAGCCCTCGCCGCCCAGTAGGAAGGTGTTCCCCGGCGCAAGCTCTGCCGCACGAAAGAAGAGGGCCTCCACGCGAGCCTCGCGGTCGGGCAGGCGGTTGCCAAGGAAAGCCACATCGCAGGCGAGCGCAGGATCGGGCGCGACCGGAAAGTGCGTCTCCGGGTCGAGCCCGTTGTACATGCTGAAGTAGGCGCGCGCTCCGAAGCCGCGATAGCGCTCCTCCACCCAAGGGCCACCGCCGTAGGTGAGCACAGCGTCGTACTGTGGCATCATTGTGCGAAAGGCATCGTCCAGATTATCGGCCATGCGGGTGAGCGTCGCGGGCGAGTCCACATCCCAGAAGGTGATCGCCGAATGGGATTGCAATTCGAGGATGCGGCGCTCCAGCGTTTCATCGTCCACGCCGATGCCGCTGTGCTTGACGATCACGTCGGTCCCGGCAGCGCGGGCGAGCATGGCATCGATCCCTACCGTTGGCTGGTAAACCACTGATTCCACGTAGGAGAAGTCGTCAGAGTCGCGGTGCTGCTGGCGTCCGTAGGCGTCAGGTTCGGCAAAGGTGATCTGGTGGCCAAGGCGGGCCAGATACTTGTAACAGCCGCGGTAATAGGTAGCCGCGCCGTTCCAATAAGACGAGACAATGCTTGATCCGAAGGCAAAGATCTTCACGCCAGCACCTCTTCACAGATGGAGGTCAGCTCAAGGGCGCGATGATCGCAGGTATGCCGGGCAAGGATAGTTTCCCGGCCGCGTGCAGCTTGATCCTTGGCCTCTTCAGGATAGGTCAGCAAATGGCGGAGACGTTCTGCTGTCTCACCGACATTGCTCGCAAACAAGAAATCCCCTTCACGGAAAAGATGCTCCGTATCCCGCCAGGGTGCCGAAATGAGGGGAATGCCGCACGCCAGAGCCTCAAAGACGCGAATGGTAGGGATGCCCGTCATGGCCGGGGACGTGTACTGCTGGCGGGGAATATGGACGGTGGCGCGAGAGGCGGCGTAGACGGCGGGCGCATCGAGATTTGGGAGATAGCCGCCGTACTCGACGCCACATTCGCGAAGAGCCTCCAAGCCATCTTCTGGGTAGCGGACGCCGTAGATGTGGGTAGTGATGAGATTGCGGAGGTTAGCAGCTGGCTGAAGCAGGAACTCGCGGATCTCGGCGGAGCGTTCGCCCTCGCCCCAGTTCCCAATCCAGACGACAGCGTTTTTCTCCTCAACACCGTCCAAAGGCCTGAAGACGCTTGTGTCGGCGGCTTCATGGAGCGTCCAAACGCGGGTAAGGCCAAAGCGCTCTCTATATAAATTACGCAGAGCTTCGCCGAAGGCCAAGATGCCGTCGAACTCGTTGAGGCGAAAGGCGCGTATCTGCCCCGGAGAGGAGGAAGCGCGATGGTGAGTGTCGTGGAAGAGGAGGCGGAATCCCAGGGCTTTCCGAAGCAAAAGGAGCTTGCTTGCGAGTGCGGGCGGGTTCCATTCATGAAGGATGACGATGTCGGTGTCGGCTAGTCGACTTTGCCAAGCGGTGTCCGTATCGTCTGGCGTGTAGGTCTGGATGTGGAGATCGGGATAGGTACGGAGAAAGTCGGCCAGCGAACGGGAACCCTTGGACTCAGTAAGGAGATTGTCGATCGACCACTCGTGCTCCGGTTCAAAGATGAGGACCTGATGGCCAAGGGCAACGAGCGAACGCATCAGCCCACGAAGGAAGTGGGCGTTGCCATTATTCCAGTCCGAGCGAAGCGAGTGCGCGAAATAGACGATGCGAAGGCTGGCAGGCGGCTTATCCGGCATCGGTAACAAGTTCCTGCGCTGCCGTTGCCACATGGAGGGTGGGCGCGACAAGGTCTGTGTAGAGGTGGAGGTAGGCTTCGGTCATGCGCGATGCACTAAGATGCAGTGCCCGTCGGTGGGCTATCTGCTGGGCGCGGGACAGGGCCTCGGGCGACCCTTGAAGGTGACGCAGGAGCGCGACGAGGGTATCGGCGTCGGTGAAGTAGAGGGCGGCGTCGCCCCAGACCTCGCGCAAGGAAGGGAGATCGTTGGCCAGCACGGCGCAGCCGCAGAGGGCCGCCTCGAGCGGAGCTAGCCCGAACGGCTCGTAGATCGAAGGCGCAAGATAGATGCTGCTCGAATGGAAGAGCGTGAGGAGTTCCGCTTCCGTCAGCAAGCCGAGCAGGGTCGTCTGGCCAAGATGGGTCGGAGCTGCGGAAAGCTCGTGCTCGCGCTCCCCAGCGACCAGGATGCGCATCGGCGGCTCAATGGCGGTCAGCAGCGAGAGGTTCTTTGCCTGGTCCCAAAGTCGGCCAACGGACACGGCTTGCAGCTGGCGCGCCGTAGCTTCCGCGGGCACAGAGAGCGTCCGGCCATTCGCGATGACGTGCGTCGGGGAGAGCAGATCGAAGTGTTCCCCGAGCGCGTGGAGCATCCACTGCGTGGGCGCGGCAACAACGTCGGCGGTGTCGAGCCCGTCCTGCACCAGCGTACGGTAGCGGCGGAGCCAGTCGGCAGGGTTAGTGTGCTCCGGGCGGCAGGCGTGCGTCCAGCTTAGAACGTCGCTGTGCGCTGTGACGACGCGCGGAATGGGAAGCGGAATGCGGCCGAAGCAGAACTGGCTTGTGTGGAATACGTCCGGGCAGAACCTGTCGGCGATGCGCGAGAGAACAGGCTCAGCGTCACGATAGGTGACGTGATTGCTGCGCATCCACTCGAGGGGAACGCAGGAGCTGTCGAAACGGAAGGCGGAACCGTGAAGCTGCGTCTGGGTGCGGCACCAGGCGGCCTGCTCTTTCGAGAGCGCACGCCCGAAGCTGACCAGAGCGACCGTGTGGCCGCGACGGAGCAGACCGGCGCTGAGCTCCTTGGTAAACGTCCAAACGCCGCCAATAGGGTCCGTCGTCAGCAGGATGCGCAAGCGAACTCCTGAGCAGGGGAACCGGGCAGCGGATCGGCTTCGAGTTCGGCGAGGGTAAGCGGGCGTTCGGCTTGTATGTCGCTAAATCCTCTGTGCGTAAAGAGATCGAGGTAGTGATCGTGGGCGCGCTCCCAGGCCTGCTCGTCGGGCTGCGCGCCGAATGTGGTGACGTACTCCGGGCTGCCGGGAAAGGGGAACATGGGCACGGGTTCGCTGACCCAGACGCCTTGCGCCTTCAGGTTCGCCTGCCAGGCGGCGACGGTGGCCGGATCGTCCTCGGGCGTCTTGATGAGGTTCGCCTGCACCCACGGAATGCGCTGCTTGGCATAGACGAGCAACTCGGTGATGCGATCGGTTGTGATGCGACAGTTTTTGTTCATCGCATCGCGTCCAGCGTCGGTAATGGATTCGACGCCGCACTCGAACGAGACGCAGTGGGCGCGGGCGAGCAGGTCGATGGACTCTTCGTTCCAGAGGTCGATGCGCGACTGGAAGCCGATCGAGACAGGCCGCTCGGCGATGGCTCCGAGCAGCTGGCGAACCTGCTTGCCGACGCCGAAGATCTCGTCGATGAAGTAGATATAGTCCACGCCGCGCGCAAGGAGCTGGTCGATCTCGGCAAGGACGGCGGCGAGGCTGCGCTCGCGGTACTTATTCCGGAAAAGAGTCTTGTTGCAGAAGGTGCAGGCGTAGGGACAGCCGCGGGCAAACTCAACCTCAGCCCCGTGGTGCAGATGGCCGGCTCCGTTGCCGTGGAAGATATGGTGCAGGTGATGGTGGCGCTCGACGGGGTAGTCGCTGTAGTCGAGCGGACCAAGGGCGCGCATATCGGTCGCGCCGAGGCCCGGGGTGGTATGGATCTGGCCGGACGGTGAGCGCCAACAGCAGCCTGGGATCATCTCCCAGGGCGTGGTCGCCAGCTGCGGAAGGGTCTGGTCGGGTTCGCCGCGAAGTACAATGTCAGCACCGATTTTACTTAGAGTCGAAAGCGGCGTCACCGAGCTGTGCGGGCCGATGGCAACGACCTTCGACCGACGGTTTAGAGCGGCAATCCATCGCTTGGGGATGCGGAGCTCCGGCTGCGGGCAGCGCCAGAAGAGGTAAGAGGGCGCGGTCGGAATAACGAGAAAATCTTCGTGGAAGGCGTCGAGACGTCGTCCAACTTGTTCAGAGGTAAAGCCTTCCATCCAGGCGTCGACGAGCAGCACCTCCTGTCCGGCGGCCCTGAGGAACTCGCGGGCGGAGAGGAGTTCGAGCGGAAAGTGCGGCTCCGCGCAGCCGAAGTAGGTGGACCCTTCGAACTCCCATTTCGGATTGACCAGGGCAAACTTCAAGCGACGACCTCTCCTACTAGAGTATCGACAGCTTCTACAATTTGCACCTGCTGCCGTTCGCCCGCGAGCAGCGCCCGGTTGTTGCGCCAGAAGCTGTGGATGGCGTCGAGCGTCGACTCGCAGGTGTGACGCGGCTGCCAATCAGTATGTGCGCCGATCTTCGTCGTATCTGATATATAGAGGGGCTGATCGCCGGGGCGGACTTCAGCGTGCCGGAGCATGGGCGCGATGCCGGTGGTCTGCTCGATCAGGTGAAGCATCTCGATGACGGAGATGGAGCGTTCGGGGCCGCCGCCGATGTTGTAGATCTCGCCGGTAGTGCGTGGAGCGTGATCGCGGGCGGCTTCCATTGCGTCGAGCAGGTCGTAGACGTGGAGGACGTCGCGGACCTGAAGGCCGTCACCGTAGATGGTGATGGGGCGGCGTTCGAGAACGCTGTAGAGGAAGTGGGCCACCCAGCCCTGGTCCTCGTTGCCGAACTGGCGCGGTCCGGCGATGCAGGACATCCGGAAAACCACGGTCGGAAGATCGTAGATGCGGGCGTAGTCGCGGACGTACTGGTCGGCCGCACCTTTAGAGCAGCCGTAGGGCGAGTGGAAGTCGAGGTTCTCGGACTCGGCCACGCCAGCAAAGTGCGGATCTGCGGCGCGGTAGTGAGTGCCGTTCGGCTCAACGGGAACAGATTCAAGGCCACCGTATACTTTGTTGGTGGAGGTGAAGAGCAGGAAAGGACGGCGGCCCGATCGGCGTGCGGCTTCGAGTACGTTGAAGGTGCCGAGCGCGTTGACCTCGAAGTCTGTTCGCGGCGCGTCGACCGACGAGGTGACGGCAACCTGCGCTGCCAAGTGGTAGATCTCGTCGATGCCTTCTGTCGCATGGGAAACAGAGCGCGCGTTCCGGATGTCGCCTTCAACAAACTCGACCCGGTCACCGTCACCCAGCTCACGCAACCAGCGGAGATTGTGCGCGACGCCCTTCCTGGAGAGATCGTCGAAGATGCGGACGCGCGACGCCGGGTCGGCAAGAAGGCGCTCCGCCAGGTTGGAGCCAATGAATCCGGCACCACCGGTGATGAGGATCGAGCGGGTTGTGCGATGCGGCATAGTCTCTGATCCCCGGGTTACGCGGTCAATCCGTAGGCGCTGAGTTCGCGGAGCATGGTGTCGGCCTTGTCCTCGGCCTCCTGCCCACCCAGCCAGGCAGCGAGTTCGCCGAAGCCCTGCTCGTGCATGACGGCGGGTTCGTAGCCAAGGAGCGTGCGGGCTTTCGTCAAGTCGGCAAAGCAGTGGCGGATGTCCCCGGCACGGTAGCGGTCGGTGATGACCGGCGCGAGGTGCTGTTTGTTGAGGGCTGCGGCAAGGATTTCGGCCACGCGGCGAACGGAGATCGGCTGGCCGGAGCCGATGTTGACGACCTCGCCGTCGGACGGGCCGCGCTCCATGGCCAGCATGTTGGCGCGGACAATGTCGTGAACGCTGACGAAGTCGCGTTGCTGCTCCCCGTCTTCGAAGACCAGCGGGGCCTGATTGTTGATCAAACGCGCGGCGAAGATGGCGGCGACGCCGGTGTAAGGGTTCGAGAGCGCCTGGCGCGTGCCATAGATGTTGAAGAAGCGGAGCGCGGTGACCGGCAGGCCATAGGTCCGGCCGTAGATGAGGCAAAGCTCCTCCTGGTCGCGCTTCGAAAGAGCGTACATGGAGTTGATTTCAGAGAGCTTAGTCTCTGCCGTGGGCACTGGGGCGAGGACGCCATGACAGGCCTTGCAGAGCAGCTCCCAATGGCCGACCTTTAGCTGTGCGGTCGAGCGAACGGGCGGGAAGGCGGTGCTTCCGCAGTCCGAGCAGATATACTGACCTTCGCCATAGATGGACATCGACGAGGCGACGACAAGCTTCTCAAGCGCGGTCTTGTTGTCGAGGATGGCCTGGAGGAGCTCGGCAGTACCCTGCGTGTTGACGCTCATGTAGCGGCTGATCTCGTACATGGACTGGCCAACGCCGACGGTTGCGGCGAAGTGGAAGACGACATCGACGCCCGCGAGGACCTCGCGGAGACGGTTCGGGTCGCGGACATCGCCGACGATGAGTTCGACCTTCGGCGATAGGTACGAAGGCGGACCGTTTGGATGCACCTGCGGGGTAAGGTCGTCCAGGACACGGACGCGGTGTCCAGCAGCGAGCAGGCCGTCCGCGAGATGCGAGCCGACGAAGCCCGCGCCGCCGGTGATGAGGATTTGTTTGGAGGTCATATGGTTTGGAGATCCTCTTCAAGGGCGAGATCCGAAACAGGGACAGCGGGCGCGTAGCGGGCGACAGCCCAGGACGCGAAGTCGGCAAAGGTCTGGTTGTCGGCGGGCGGGCTTGTGTGGTGCGCTTCGAGGCCGAGGTGCTCGGGGGTGAAGCACAGCGTAAGCGCAGTTCGGAACGGCTCGAGCGCGGCCATCTGGCGGTCGAACCAAGCCGTTGCGTTGGGGCGGTATGAGTCAGCCCAGCTCAATCCGGTGCGAAGATACTCGATCTGAAGGCGCTTCATCCAAGAGACCGCGTCTTCGAGGCGGGGATCTTCGAAATGAAACCACTGGCAGACACCCGCACTCCCATCTGTCGGGAAGGAGTCGATGGCCAGTTTCGGGCTGCCGTCGGGCTTGATGAGGCCAAGATAATAGTGGCGATAGTAGGCGGAGCCCTCCGCCTCCTTGTGGCGCGTCTCGGCTGGCCAGGAGGGTGGAAGGTCGAAGAGGCTGTACCAATGGAGGCGCTCGACGCGGTCCTTCAGCAGATCGAGCGTGCGAGTCATGCCGAACTGCTGGACCTCTTCCGCGCCAAAGGACGAGACGCCGACCTCGGTCGCCCAGACGGGAAGACCGCTGACGGCCTCAGCCTCCGCGATGCGTGCGGGCCACTCGGTAAGCTGCCAGTGGTTCCAATCCAGCGGAAAGCCGTGGACACCGACCGCGTCGACATACTCCATCACGCCCTGCTCAGCCATGGTGCGCAGGAAGTCACAATCGCAAGAAGAGACGCCGCCTAGGACGATGGTCAGATCCGGGTTGACCGCGCGGATGGCGACGGCGGAGCACTTCACCATGTCCGCAAAGCGAGTCCAGCCGGGGTCGAGCTTAAAGTTCCAGTGAGAGAGGTTATTGGGTTCGTTCCACAGCACGATCGCTTCGACCATTCGTCCAGGTTCCTCTCACTTCAGGCGTTACACAGAAATGCAGACAGCGATGTGAATACCTCTGAGAAGGTAAGTAGATGAAGGAGGTTGCCTACTGTTTGTAATGAAACATTTATAGACGTTGCGCAGCCAGGAGGCAAGGGGAAGCTAGCGGGTGGCTGGCGTGCCGCGCTGCGTCTGTATCTCGATATGGACGTGCAGCAGGCCGACGGCCGCTGGGGTGACCCCCGGAAGCCGACTCGCCTGGCCCAGGGTGCGCGGGCGGACACGGCGAAACGTCTCCTGCATCTCGCGCGAAAGGCCGCTGATGTTGCCGTAGTCGAAGGTCACGGGGATGAGTTTGCCCTCAGCCTTCCGCAGTTTAGTAATCGACCGGCGCTGCTGGTCGAGGTACCCGGCGTACTTGATCTCCGTCTCGACGCTCTTCATCTCGTTGCGGACCCAAGCGGGGAGATGGTCTTTGTCTAATGCATCGAGCCACGGCGCAAACGTTTCTGCATGAACGGCGAGGTATGGGCGGAGGGTCGCTGCCAACGCTTCGATTCGAACCTCTGGTCGCGTGAGGAACTGGGCGAAGGGCTGGCCAGAGACGTGGGTGGCGTCGCCGTCGAGCTGGGCCAGGAGCGCAGGCGGAAGACTGGAGGCCTGGACGCGCATTGATTCGAGCACTCCGGCAAAGGCCTCAGCCCTCCGCTGCTTGGCCTGGTAGCTGGCCCACGCGCCGTCGTCGATCAGCCCGAGTCGGCGGCCATGCGGCGTCAGGCGGCGGTCCGCGTTGTCGATGCGGAGATGGAGGCGAAACTCGGCGCGCGAAGTAAACATCCGGTAAGGCTCGTCGGTTCCCTTGGAGATGAGATCGTCGATGAGGGTGCCGATGTAGGCTTCGGTGCGGTCGAGCGTAAACGGAGCCTCACTCTTCACGGCGAGGGCCGCATTGATCCCCGCCATGATGCCCTGCGCGGCGGCCTCCTCGTAGCCGGAGGTGCCGTTGATCTGGCCAGCGAGGAAGAGGCCCGGGATGCTCTTGACCTGAAGCGTGCGGTCGAGCTCGGTCGGGTCGATGGCGTCGTACTCGATGGCATAGCCGGGGCGGAGCATCTCGGCGCGGTCGAGGCCGGGGATGCTGGCGACCATGGCGGCCTGGATCTCCATCGGCAGCGAGGTGCTCATCCCGTTGACGTAGACCTCGTGCGTGTTCAGGCCTTCGGGTTCGAGGAAGAACTGGTGCTGTGTCTTATCGGGGAAGCGGACGATCTTGTCTTCGATTGATGGGCAGTAGCGCGGGCCGACGGCTTCGATCTGGCCGGTGTACATGGGCGAACGATGAACGTTTTCGCGGATCAGGCGAAGCGTCTCGGGCGTGGTGCGGGCGATGTGGCAGAGGATCTGGCGCAGCGGTGGAGTGCCGCCCTGGGCAAAGCTCGACCGCGAGGAGAAGGGGGTAGGGTCCGCGTCGCCAGGCTGCTCTTCGAATCGCACCCAGTCGATGGTGCGGCCGTCGAGCCGCGGCGGAGTTCCGGTCTTCAAACGGCAGCGGCGAAGGCCGAGGCGCTTGAGCGATTCACCAAGGAGGACGGATGCCGGTTCGCCGGAGCGGCCAGCGGTGTATTGCTGCTCGCCGCAGTGGATGAGGCCGTTGAGGAAGGTGCCGGTGGTGATGACCATTGCGCGGGCGTGGATCTGGCGTCCATCGCGGAGTTGGAGGCCGGTGCAGGTGCGGGGTGCATCAAAACCCACCCTTTCCGATGAAGCTGCAAAGGATGGGGCACCCGGGTCTTTGGGCTCCAAGAGGAGGTCGACGACCTCGGCCTGCTTGATGAAGAGGTAGGGCTCCGCTTCGAGCAGCTCGCGCATCTTGACGCGATAGAGGGCTTTATCGCACTGGGCGCGGGGGCTCCAGACGGCGGGGCCGCGCGAGGTGTTCAGCAGGCGGAACTGGATGCCGGTAGCGTCGGCGACCTCGCCCATGATCCCGCCGAGTGCGTCGATCTCTCGGACCAGGTGACCCTTGGCGATGCCGCCGATGGCCGGGTTGCAGGACATCTGCGCGATCAGGTCGAGGTTCAGCGTGAAGATCGCCGTCCGCAGCCCCATGCGCGCGGCGGCAACGGCGGCCTCGCACCCGGCATGGCCCGCGCCGACGACCACCACATCATACTGTTCGCTAAAAGCCATCTCTCTATTCTAAAGAATGCCGTTTTGCATTGGTTGGTGAGATTGATGACCGCATGACGCGTCAGTTCCCTGGCATCATCCTTTACATAGCCGAAGAAGATTTGTTCCGTCTCGGCAATTCAACATCTCCCCGTCTGGACAAGGTCAGAGACGCCGATGTGGACTTCTTCTTGCGAAACGGCATCAAGTTTGTTCGTGCCAATGGAAGAGGTATTTCGCTCCTCACGGAAGAAAGTGCACGGCAGAAGAAAGGAAATTGGCTGTGGAAGCTGCCAGCAGGAATACATTTGCCTTCCGGGTTTTTGTTGAATCATGATCGGACGGATCATTACAGCCTCTGACATGAGTCTCGATGAGTTCAAGGGGATGTTGGCTCGTCTCGCTTCGAACTGCGAAAGGGTGGGGAAAGTATGATCATCGATCTTATAAATTGGGAGGCAAAGATTGTTCTTGAAGCGCTTCGCCGGCTTGATGCGGAGTGGAATGCAGTCATGGACGGCACGGATGACGAAGATATCAAGTCCGAGTACGCCAATGATCTTGGTCAGCTCGAGATTGTGCATAAACGCATCGACACGGCTGCGCGCGAGGAGTTTGGGCCGGGAGTAAGCACCTTCTCACGGGAAGAGCTTTAAAGCGTAGCGATAGATGGCAGCGCGCAGATACGCTATGGAACGGTAGTGTCTGAAGGTTACAGCGCGATCCAACCATCCAATAGAATGACGGCATGAAAGCCTT
Source organism: uncultured Acidobacteriaceae bacterium (assembly GCA_964247455.1). Taxonomy (GTDB): domain Bacteria; phylum Acidobacteriota; class Terriglobia; order Terriglobales; family Acidobacteriaceae; genus Edaphobacter. Next base: position 30,977 of record CAXTUR010000012.1, read on the forward strand.
CGCTTTGCTGCTGTCTCTTGCCCTCTTCGCCTCGACCGCTCCCGCCCAACAGACCGATCCGGCCATCGATCATGCCTACCCGGCGGCGATGCACACGGTGCTGATCCCGAGCCA
>CAXTUR010000012.1:31190-36507 GCA_964247455.1 uncultured Acidobacteriaceae bacterium
GAGGAGGCGGTCGGGCCGCTTGGCAAGGCGCTGGCGGCCGAGGGACTGGGTCCGCTGGCAGGGTGCACGCCAGAGAGCCTCGCGATGGACCTGCTGGCGAACGCCGCGCGGTGGGACATTCCCAGCCTCGCGCCGAAGCTGGCGGACCGGCCGCTGCTGGTCGTCTCGTCCGATGACGGCCTTTCCCCGGCGACGAATGAGCTGATCGGCCGGGCGCGGAAGGCGGGCAACACGCGCGTTACCCCGGTCCATCTCTCGACCGACCATGTCTACTCCGATCAGCGGCTCGCGCTGGAGGCGGCGGTGCTCAAGTTCCTTGCCGGCCTAGAGGCGCGGTAGACGGCGATGACGAAGCTCTTCTACTTTCAGCATCGCTGGTTTGCGGTCATCTTTCTGTTCTGTGCGGCACTGGTGCTGGCCAATGTCGTGCATTATGTGCTCTTCCGTGTGCTTCGCCACAAGGAGGCGAGCGGTGGTCTGCTGGGCTGGGGATTGCAGCGGCATCTGGGCCGGCCCGCGCGTGCGATCTTCTTCACGACATGCCTGTTGGCCGTGCTGCCGGCGGTGCCTAAGCTGCCCGACCGGATCGAGGATCTGATCCGCCAGATCGCCATTATTGCGCTGATTGTAGCGATCGGCTGGCTTGCGGTCGGTTGCGTCTACGTAATGCAAAATGTCTTTCTGCGGAGATACGATCTCTCCGCCGAAGACAACATCCAGGCGCGGCGGGTGCATACGCAGTTCCAGCTCTTCCGCCGCATGGTGATCGCGCTTGTGATCGTGGTGGACGCGGCTGCGGTCCTATGGAGCTTCCATGACCCGCGTATCTGGCAGTACGGGACGGGGCTGCTGGCGTCGGCGGGCGTGGCGTCGCTGATCCTCGCGACCGCCGCGAAGTCTACTGCGGCCAACTTCCTGGCGGGCCTGCAGATCGCGGTGACCGAGCCGATCCGCATCGACGACGTGGTGGTGGTGCAAGGCGAGTGGGGGCGGGTGGAAGAGATCACCTCGGCCTATGTGGTCGTGAAGATTTGGGACCTGCGCCGGCTTATCGTGCCGCTCAGCTACTTCATCGAGAACAGCTTCCAGAACTGGAGCCGTCAGGACACGAACATCATGGGCACGGCGTTCCTCTATGTTGACTACACGATTCCGGTGGCGGAGTTGCGGGCGCAACTGGATACGATCGTGCACGCGTCACCGCTATGGGACGGCAAGGTCTGCGGGCTGCAGGTGACGAACCTGAGCGAACGGACGATGGAGCTGCGCTGTCTGATGAGCAGCCATAATTCCAGCATGAACTTCGACCTGCGCTGCCTGGTGCGCGAGGAGATGATCGCCTGGACACGGGAGCATTATCCGGAGGCGTTCCCGGTGACGCGGTTTACAGGGCTGCCGGACGCGGCGCAAACGCAGATTCCCTTCGGGAATAACAACCAAGAGGGTTGATGACAGGAGGGGTTAATCGAATTGGGGAAGGTGGTGGACGTCGGACTCGGGAACGAGTTCAAGCGCGCCGCCGGCTTTGATCCACGCCTTGATGCCGCCTTCGATCACCTTGGTGCGGCAGTTCTCCTGCTGAAGCATGTGCGCGACGCGAATGCTGGTCACATCGCGAATACAGGAGCAGTAGAGATAGACCTCGCACTCGGGTGCCATAAACTCGCGGAGGGCAATCAGCTCTTCTTTTAGGCGATTGGGTTCGACGCGGATAGAGTTCTTGATGCGCTGCATGCCCGGATCGTAGTAGCCGTGGCTGCGCACGTCGGCGATGACCACCAGGCTGTTGGGATCAAGCGCCTGCATCCGCTGGTGGAGGCTCTCGGCGGTGATCTTTTCGATGGTCTTGTAGCGGCGCGAACGCAGGGTAAAGATCACCAGCGCTCCGATATATCCGAGCAGCACAACGGCAACCACGGCCAGCACCGCGTGGCCGAGACGCCCGATCCAGGCGGCGATCTGCCGGATGAAGCCGCTGAAGACGAAGCCGGTTGCCAGCCACGCCGAGCAGTAGAGCAGGGTGCCCCCAAGGTCCAGCCGGAGGAAGCGTGCAAACCGCATATTCAGGCTGCCTGCTAGCGGCGCGGACATCGCTCCCAGACCGGGGACGAAGCGTGAGAAGAGCAGCGTCTTCGGCCCACGGCGGTAGAAGTACTCCGCCGAGGTAAAGATGCAGGACTCGGGATTGATGGAGACGCGGCACATCCACGCGAGCAGCCACCATCCGGTGTAACGTCCGCCGAGATAAAGGACCGTGTCACCCGCCATACCCGCGCCTACAGCGATCAGCAGCAGCAGGGAAAAATGCAGGTTTCCGTGGGCGGCGGCCCCGGCGGCGAGCAGACTAAGGGAGACAGGCATGGGGACACCCAGCGCCCCTAAAAAGAGGACCGAGGCCGTGACGGCGTATCCATGGTGCGCTATGACGCCGATCAGGTCCATCGTGCGGAGTTCCCCAAAGCTGGTATATCGATAGGATGCTTTGGTCAGTAAAGAGGACGTGGCGAAAGGAACAATTCTCCCGGCGCGGGAACGCTACATTCGGGTTGTGGGAGTGATGCGGCCATTCGTCAGGCGGAAGCGTTCGCCGCGCCAGACGACCGTATCTCCGGCGTAGCTCCAGATCCAGAAAATCAGGCCGCACAGGTCGCGTACAGGCAGAAGCCACAGGTCGCGCAAGACTTGGCCGTCGCGTAGGACACCCACGCCAATGGCGAGCGCGAGCGTCACGCGGGCGAGGAGAACAACGCTGAGCAGCGAGAAGCTCCATAAAGACAGGCCGCTGGCCAGGCAGGTGGCGGCGGCCCACACGAGCGGATACGTGATGCCGAGTCCGGCGTACCCCAGCTTACGGGAGTCGCGGGTGGAGCGCGCCCAGCGGAGTTGGTGGTCCCAGAAGCCGCCGAAGATGTATGGCGGGACGGTGGTCGCGACGATCTCCGGGCAGAGCTCGACGTTGTACCCAGCGGCGGCGATGCGCTTGCCCAGCTCGTAATCGTCGGCAAGGAAATCGACGAGCGGGAGTAGACCGCCAGCCTTCGCCAATGCATTGCGGCGCATGGCGAGGGTGGAGCCCAGGCCGAAGCGGAGGCCGTGCTCGATCAAGCGGGCGGTCAGGACGCCGGGCATAAAGTCCGTGGCGATGCCGAGGGCTTCGAGCTTCGACCATACCGGGACGCTGCCGTCCGAGCGGGCTGCGGCGCGTCCAATATAGGGCGCGGTGACCATACCGGTGCGGTCGTCCGCGAAGGGTGCCATGACGCGGCTCAGGTATTGGGGCGAGACGAAGATGTCGCTGTCGTTGATAAGGAGATGATCGTAGCGGGCGTGGCGTTCCAGCTGGACGAGCGTGCTGACTTTGCCGCTGGTGCCGAGCCGTTCCGGGCAAACGATGAGGCGGATATCGTGCTGCGGGAACTCGCGCTGGAGCCGTTCGATCTCCGGCACAGCTGGATCGTGGAGGCTGCCTACGCCGAAGAGGAGTTCAACTTCACCCTTGTAATCCTGTTGGCAGTGGCTGGCGAACCCGGCATACATCTGCGGGTCGACTCCCTTGAGCGGCTTCAGAATAGAGACGCCGGGTGCGTGGCCGACGACTGGGGGGCGGTTGCGATGGAAGCTGCGGGCGGCCCAGAGGGCGAGCAGGAGGTAGGCAAGGCCGCACAGGGTCAGCAGAGCGAAGACTGCCTCGATTGCGGTGGCCATCGGCTTAGTTTACCGGACGGGGTGTGGGCGGCCGGTGACGCGGATTCCCTTCGGGAATGACAAACAAGAAATGCAACTGCAACGACATAGCAGCGTTCATCTTTGCCTTTTTGTGTGCCATTCCCGAAGGGAATATGCGTTGCGGTTAGGATGAGCGCCTACTCGTAGCGCAGGGCTTCGATGGGGTTCAGGTTGGCGGCCTTCCACGCCGGGTAGATGCCGAAGAGCAGGCCGATCGCGCAGGAGCTGGCAAAGGCGGTCGCGATCCAGAGCGAAGAGAGAATCGTCGGAAGGAAGATCGAGATGACCTTCGAGACGGCCGAGCCGATCAGGATGCCGGCGATGCCTCCCACCGCGCAGAGGGTGATCGCCTCGAGCGTGAACTGCGTAAGGATGGTGCGTTTGGTCGCGCCGATGGCCTTGCGGATGCCGATCTCGCGGGTGCGCTCAGTCACCGAGACGAGCATGATGTTCATGACGCCGACACCGCCTACCAGCAGCGCGACGCTCGACAGGGCGAAGAGCAGAAGAAAGAGGCCGCCGGTGATGTTGGTCCACAAGCGCGTGAGCGTGTCAGTGCCGAAGATGGCGAAGTTGTCGGGCGCTTCATTGTGGACCTTGCGGCGGCGGCGGAGCAGCTCGGTGAGTTCGTCTTCGACGGCGGGACGGTTCTTGGGGTCGTCGTACTTCAGCGAGATCCAGTAGTCGAGGCTCTCGGGATGGAGCTTGTGGTAAGTGGTGATGGGGAAGATAGCCTTATTGTCTTCGGTGTTCTTGCCGCCGCCGAAAGCCTGCTTGTATTTGTCGATTACGCCCACGACTGTGAAGAGCATGCCGCCGGCCTCGATCTCTTTACCGAGCGGGTCGATGCCGGGAAAGAGCTCTTCGGCGGTGTCGTGGCCGAGGACCGTCACGTTGGCGGCGCGCTCCATGTCGCTCTCGTTGAAGAAGCGACCTTCAGCGATATTGAGTTCGTTGACGTCCTTGACTGAAGGTGTGTCGCCTTCGAGCTTGGTGCTTTGCATGGAGCGGCCGTTGGCGCGTACCGCCGTCTTGCCGAGCCGGTTGGGACCACCGTTGTCGACATATTGGAGAATGGGCGAGACAGCAACGATGTGCGGCAGTGTCTGCATGGCCATGGCGTCGTCGTAGGTGAGCTGTTTACGGGTGAGCATCTCCGTAGTGGGCCGGTTGCCGAAGACCGGAAAGCGGAAGACGAAGAGGACATTCGAGCCGAGCGACTGTACCAGGCTGGAGACGCTGTTGTTCAGCCCGTTGATGACGGACGAGATGGCGATCACCGTCATGACGCCGATGACGATGCCGAGGATGGTGAGCGAGCTGCGCAGCTTATTGGCCCGCAGCGTGTCAAGCGCCATGGTGACGGTTTCGCTGGTTTCGCCGATGACTTCGCCTAGACGCATAGGTACTCCTTGGTGTCGGGCTTTAGTTGTCCGCACGCAGCGCAACGATGGGGTCGAGCATAGCGGCCTTGCGGGCTGGGTAGACGCCGAAGAAGACGCCCGTGAAGGTGGCCATGATCAGGCCCACGATGACGCTCCAAACGGCGATGGACGACGGAAAGCCGATAAAGAGCGTGCCCACCTCGGCG